>JARFRD010000152.1 GCA_029287435.1 Gammaproteobacteria bacterium | reverse complement strand
ATCTGGGCACGTGCGATATTCGGTTGCAGGCTTACTGCCTTTTCTGCAGAAACGCTTGCCTGCCTGCGGTCACCTGCCATCAACTGCAATTCAGACAGTCGTGCCCACGCCAGCGCATCATCCGGCTGCTGCTTCACAGCCTGCCGCAGGGTGTCGGTTGCCCCAGGTATGTCGAACACCGCCTGCTGGGCATAGGAAAGTGCAATCAACGCCGATGAACTATCGGGGCTCAGTGTCACAGCCTTGTTGGCATCGGCCAACGCCTGCTCGTTGTTGTTCAGCGTGACATTGATTACGGCGCTGAGCGCATAGGCCTCGCCGGCATTTGGATCCTGCTGCAAGGCTTTGTCGATTTCAGCCCGTGCCTCGTCGACCCTGCCGACGGACAGCAGCACGGCGGCATTCTGAATAGAAGGCTGCGCAGATGCGACCATTATCGGTGGATAGTACAGCGACCACTGAACGGCGTCTCTGGGTCTCACGACAGTGCGAATCTGTGGAGCCTGGCCCGGCTGTGCAGACGCACTCTCACCGCCGGATACTGTGACGCTACCCTGGCTATTCGAGGCGACGACGACACCTTCCAGCACAGTCAATTCGGACTCATTATCCTTGACCCGGAATACAAACTCGGTGCCTTCGATAGAACCATTCAGGTAGGGAGTACTGACCTCGAAACTGCGGGGTTTGCGGCTAAAGGACTGGAAGGCACCCTTCAGCAGACTAAGTGAAGAACGCTCTTCGGTGACTCCGGTAATATTATCCAGCCGCATAGCCGTGTTCTGATCGATGCGTAGTACGGCCTGGTTGACGAGCACAACGGTGGCGCGGCTGTTTGCCCCGGCCCGCACGGTATCGCCCTTGCATAATGCGCTTCCAAGCAGGCCCTCGCGCCAGGCAGAAGCACCCGATCTCTGGACATCAACCTGACCTTCAGCAGTTGCCAGGTGTCCGGCGACGGTCTGGCAGGATTCAGCTGCCATAGCAACGCCGGCAATCAGCATAGAGAGTAAAAAAGTACTTAGACTTAATGATATCAGTTTAAAACTGTATACATGCATCAATATTCCCTCGTCGGCAAAATATTATTTTTTATGGTTGACTTCATACTTCCTTCATACTTCATAATTTATGTTTATGAAAATGAAGAACTACAGCTGCAGACATTTCGAAAAATTCGAAAAATGTCTATCTCTGTTTAAGACCATTTCTTTTTCAAACCAACTATCTTTTTAAAACCAACTACTAGTACTAGTACAACAGCTCTCGAGCCAGTCCTTCTTAGTCAGTGACTAGCAGTGACCAGGCTTTTCAACAGTGAACCTGAGCCCTGTCTGTCTACAGGCATTAAGCACACATACTGTGTTTGAGGAAAAACACCTGTCTGTAATTTATTTTTTCTTAACCTTATTATTTTTATGTATATAATGCAAAATAAATTTAATTGGCATATTGGAATTACTTAACTATAGAGCAATATCCATGCCACTATTAATTATCAATAACTTACGACGATTTATACTCAGGGTTTATACTGATTGGTGTAAAAAAAGCTGACAGTCGAATTAAAATGTCCCCATTATGGTGCAATCTATGTTCCGGAATGTTGCACACCTATGTATGTTGAACACCTATTGTTGAGACTTGTTGAGACCTGGGAGCGCTCATAGCTATAGAAAACCGATCAGCAGAACTTTGTCTAATTTATTGGACGAGTTCGCAACTCTTGGAGACCACCCAGTACAGATTTCAGTAACATACCAGCAGCTGTTGCTGCATGAATACCTCATCGCTGATACTGGCACCAGCACCGTCGACTATCAACGATTAATGGAGGAATGTCTAGCACAATATTTGCGCATGTATAATTACCCTTCATCCCACCCCCCGTTCAGCCCCCACGAATAGTGCAGCCTGGTGCGTCAAGCCAGCCTTATGGCCATGTTATTGATAGGCTGTACATTGCGCGCGCGTGTGCTATGTTTTATTTGAATTACGCCGCATTCTGGCCTGACAGCTTGCGCAGAAATCGACTGATCGTGCAGATAGCTGCGGCCCTGTATCAGGAAGTCAGGCTACTGGCAAAGACACTAAATTTCAACAACAGAGGCAGGGTTACATGAATCTTCTAAATCTATTCAAGGATAGCGACAAGGTAATGGACTATCATGCTGGCTCAACCATCTTCAGTGAAGGAGATTCTGGCGACGAGATGTTTGTCGTCATCGATGGGGAGGTGGAAGCGAGGATTGGCCACGAAGTCATTGATGTCATCGGCCCCGGGGATATCGTCGGAGAAATGGCGCTGATCGATGAGAAGGCGCGCAGCGCCAGCGCCGTGGCAAAAACGGACTGCCGTTTGGCTGCGGTCGACGAGAAGAGCTTTTTGTTCATGGTGCAGCAGACACCCAATTTTTCCCTGCTGCTGATGCGCATCCTCGTCGACAGGTTGAGGCGCACTAACGCAAGACTAAGTCACACATAGACATTCGGCCAGCAACGTTTGCATTACGCATTATAGGTAATTCTTATCCTGCGACCTCCCGCTAGGGAATGACCTCATCGCGCTCGTGCCATTTGCCATCACAGTTCTCACGTGTTACCCGATATTCGTCGATGTAACCGTCCAGCGCCGATACAATCGGTTCCATCAGTCCCTGCGCGCTATCCACTCTGCTCATATAGACATAGTCGGCTCCTGCATCATAGAGTTCCTGACTCTGTGGCAGTTCAATTGCATTGGCGATAATGACAGCGTTCGGGTTGATGTGTCGAATATCGTTCACTAGACGCAGATTGCTGGTGCCCTTCAAAACATCATCCTGAACTGCGATGAGCACCACGCGTGCCCTGTCTACCCCGGCATGGTGCAGCGTTTCCGCATTGGCCAGGTCACCATAACGCGTTGTCGGCCCCAGAGCAGCAATCTTGTCATGTAGATGTACATTAAAATCCACCACCAGAACTTGCTCCAGCAACTCCGGCATTTTCTTTTGTAGTTCGTATAACAGTGAGGAAGAGAGCCGGTGAAAACCGAGCACCGCCAGGCTGTACTCTTCCTTCTTCTCCTCGGCATCAGACTTCGGAGATCTTAAACCGAGCCGATCCAGCAGTGATTGTATCCGTGTGTAGAGATCGTCAGCATAACGGTAGAGAACTGGAGTAACCAGGGCGGTGATGACAAAGGCGAAAATAGTGGCGCTGTTGAATAATGCATCGATATGACCCAGCCCGTAGCCTGCATAAACGATGATCAGTGAGAACTCGGACAACTGCGCGAGCCGTGTCGATGAAACAACCGCATTGCGCCGGTCCAGGCCGTTGAAATAGAGCAGTGGCACAAACACGATATAACGCATCACGATTGCGGCAAACGCGAACAGCAGTGCCAGCAGTAGCACCTCCACACCATCAGGAACGGGAATTCCCATACCGAGGCCGACAAAAAACAAAATGACGAAAAAATCCTTGACCACGCCCACCTTACCAATCACATCCCTGCTAAACGGCAGGTTGGCAATACTGGCGCCGGCGATCAGCGCGCTCATACCGGACCCCACTGCGATATGCGCATTGATGCCAAACAGCGTCTCACCAAAAGCATCAAAATTGCCACCCAGGAAGACAATGCCAAAGCACCAGCCGACGGCACCCACTAGAATCAGTTCAGGAGAGGTTGCGATCCAGCGAAACACCGCCGGCAGTATATAGCGTGCAACAACCACTGTTATTACCGTCAACAGGGCGATACCCAAAAATGCGCTGACAATTGGGCCTATCTGCGGATTGGAAAAGTTTGGCTGCAAGGCGATGATGACGATTGCCCAGATATCCTGGAAGATCAGCAAACCAAGCGAAACCCGCCCTGCAGTGGTATCCAGTTCAAAAGACTCCTGGAATAGCTTAACCACCAGAAGAGTCGAGGAGGCAGCCATTACGATTCCCATATAGAGCGGTGCAAATTCACCACCCAGCGCCGTCACACCCATAAAAGCAAGCAGCTTGGCCAACATGAAACCCACCAATATGCTCAAGGGATATTGCAGTAGCCCGGTAACGATGATAATGCGACCGCTGGAGATGATCTTGCGAAAGTCGAGTTCCAGGCCAATCACGAACAGCAGCAGCACAAGTCCGAATTCCGCGATGACAGGGATGTTCTCCAGATCTTGCACCAATGCACCGCCGCCTGGACCAACGATAAAACCGGCCACCAGGAAGGCAGCAATGGAGGGAATCCTGAAGCGGTGGAACAACACGGCAAG
Organism: Gammaproteobacteria bacterium; assembly: GCA_029287435.1. Classification (GTDB taxonomy): domain Bacteria; phylum Pseudomonadota; class Gammaproteobacteria; order SZUA-229; family SZUA-229; genus JABDQW01. The sequence goes on along the minus strand of JARFRD010000152.1, from coordinate 2,312 downwards.
AAGTCCGGCAACCAGCAGGCTGACACCGATATCATGCACAAGGGGTGCGAGCGCGCCGCCGGCGGCCAATGCCTCTCCAGGCAACAGAAGCAGCAGGAGAAGCCCGATCAAGGCCATCGCTCGCATGCGCGGAGCAGAAGCAATTTTCATGTTTATGGTCCTGTGGTAGAACGGCAGATATCTGACCATTTGCGCCGTTCATAAGTTGTAATTATTCTTACTAGCGCTGCCCTTGATGTCAACCCGACATCCTTTTTTCGGATTGAATTACCCATTCCGCCAATGTCACGAGAAGCTGTGAGCATAGATAGATATAGGAGAGTTCTAAGACATCAACATTATCAATTCAAAGAAAGACTGAGTATATTGAATTCTTCAAACAGTTTGTACAACTCCTACAACTCAGCATTGGCCAGCCAGCGCATGTCGATTTGTGGCAGTACCAGCGATGTAATTGGTGCATTTGCTGTTTTACCTTTAACATAGCCTGAATAACAGGCAATATTTATAAACATAGCGCCCTATGCCCGAAACGAAGTATAAAGTTCCGCCTAACTGGATATCCATAGTGTTTATTGCACTAATGGTCGCGATGCTCTATTTTCTGTACGTTACCCCGCAACAGGACATCCAGAAAAGTCATGAAATCCCCTATAGTCAATTCAAGCAACTGCTAAGCCAGGGACGCGTACAGGAGCTGGAATTACGCGGCCATCTAGCCAGTGGCACATTGGTTGATCCTGTCGCATTAGGTCCGACCCGCACGATGGGAAAAAATTTCAAAACACGGGTGCCTGAAATCGGAGATGAAGAACTGATGCCCCTGATCAAGTCTCAGGGGGTGGTATTAAGAGTCGGTCCAACTCAGGAAAGTGAAGCTGGCTGGTCCAACCTGCTCATCCTTATGCTTCCCTGGCTAATTTTCATCGTTCTTTTCTTCTGGATCATTCAACGAGCCTACCGCCGCATCGGTAGTGGCCTGGGTGGCCCGGGAGGGGAATTACAGAAGTTTCTACAAACATCGAGCAGGGAGGCCAACGTACCTGAAGTAAGCTTTGATGATGTAGCCGGTCAGGAAAATGCAAAGCGTGAAGTGCAGGAACTGGTAGATTTCCTCAAGAACCCCGAACAGTTTCGCAAACTCGGGGCAGAAGTCCCGCGAGGCGTATTGCTGATGGGCGCTCCCGGCACCGGAAAAACTTTGTTGGCAAGGGCCCTGGCGGGTGAGGCTGGCGTGCCTTTTTTTTCTATTTCCGGTTCTGAATTTATTGAAGTTTTCGTCGGCGTAGGTGCTTCGCGGGTACGAAACCTGTTTGATGAGGCAAAGAAAAACGCCCCCAGCATTATTTTCGTTGATGAACTGGACAGCGTGGGACGAACACGTGGTACCGGACTGGGCGGGGGTCATGACGAACGTGAGCAAACCCTGAACCAGATCCTTGCTGAACTCGATGGTTTTTCAGGCCATGAAGCGGTCATTGTGCTTGCTGCGACCAACCGCCCGGATGTGCTGGACCCCGCTCTGCTCCGTCCCGGCCGTTTCGATCGCCATGTCATGCTGGATCTGCCTGACCGAAAGGAGCGTATAGCCATTATGAAGGTTCACGTACGCAAGGTTCCGCTGGCCACTGATGTGGACTTCGACAGTATCGCAGCCGGCAGTCCCGGTTTTTCAGGTGCCGACATCAAGAATCTTGTCAATGAGGCGGCAATGCTGGCAGCACGGGAAAAAACAGAACAGGTGTACATGCGACATTTTGAGGAAGCGCGCGACAAACTGTTGATGGGCAGTGTCAGAACGCTTGCGATCCACCCAGAGGAGCGCCACCGACTGGCCGTGCATGAGGCCGGACATGCGCTGGTGGCCTATTTATTGCCACATGCCGACCCGCTGTACAAAGTGACGATCATTCCCCGTGGCCGTGCACTGGGAGGGACCCAGCAACTGCCAAAAGAAGAGCGTCATACTCTGCCGGAAGATTACCTGCGAGAGCGACTCGCCGTCATTCTTGGCGGACGCAGCGCGGAGAAAGAGTTGTTGGGCACTGTCAGTTCCGGTGCCGATGATGACATTCGACAGGCAACTGCACTGGCCCGTGCCATGGTGGCGCGCTGGGGCATGTCCAGTACTATTGGCCCGGTTGATCTGAGGGAAAGCGAGGAACATCCATTCCTCGGACGTGAGATGGCCCAGCCACGCCATTTTTCAGAAAGTTCTGCACAGGCCGTGGATACGGCACTACGGAAATTGATACTGGAGGCGGAAGCCTGTGCACTGAAAATTATCCGCAGTCACAGTGAGCAGCTGCAGC
>JARFRD010000184.1 GCA_029287435.1 Gammaproteobacteria bacterium | reverse complement strand
GACTGACATCAGGATCAGGCCGGGCACGATGTAGTCGATATAGGCGAAGCCGTCGATATCGCCGATTTGCGATCCGATCAGTTCGCCGAAAATAATGAAGTACAGCGCGACAGTAATTGCTGGTGGTAACACAGTCTGTAGCCAGATGCGAATAAAACGCAGGAACTCCTTGACCATGATGGTATGAAAGGCTGTATATTGCGCGCTGAGTTTCATTTCAGGTACCGTTGTTATTCAGCATGGAAATGAATAGCTGTTCCAGGCGGTTGCTCTTGTTGCGCATGCTGACCACATTCAGATCGCAGGATGAAAGCTGGTCATAGAGCCTGTTCATGCTCTGACCCTTGTGCAGGTCGACTTCTAGCGTTTTATTATCCAGCATCCTGACATCATATCCCTCACACGCGGGCAGTTCTTCAATGCCGTGATCCAGGTACAGTATAAAACTTTCCATATTCAGCCTGTCGAGCAACTCTCGCATGTTGGTTTGTTCAATGGTTACGCCGTGATCGATGATAGCAATGTTGTTACACAGGTTTTCGGCTTCTTCGAGGTAGTGCGTGGTCAGAATGATTGTGGTGCCACTTTTGTTGAGGTCACGCATGAATGACCACATCGAATGCCGAATTTCGATATCAACGCCTGCAGTCGGTTCATCAAGAATCAACAGCTTTGGTTCATGTACCAGTGCACGCGCAATCATCAGCCTTCGTTTCATGCCGCCTGAGAGTTCCTTGGCCATGTCAAAACGTCGATCCCAGAGCTCAAGTTGTTTCAGGTATTTTTCTGCACGTTGAGTTGCCGTTTTGCGTGGGATGCCGTAGTAGCCTGCCTGGTTTATCAGAATCTCACCAATTGGCTCGAAAATATTGAAGTTATGCTCCTGGGGAACGAGGCCGATATGCATTCTGGCGGCAAAGGGATCGGTATCGAGATCGACGCCATAGACGTTCACATTGCCGGACGTTTTATTGATCAGGGAGCAGATGATGCCGATTGTGGTCGATTTACCGGCACCGTTAGGCCCGAGCAGGGCGAAGAAATCGCCCTGGTTAACCTCGAGATTGACCCCGGACAGAGCTTCTGTACCGTTACGGTAAATCTTGGTCAAATTGTTGATTTCCAGTGCCTTCAATACTGATCCTATGGCTGCAGGTAGCTGTGATGTGGATATAAGCTGCTGTATTTTATATGAAAATAAATGAAATGATACGGGCTCGCGTGTCTGGATGCATGGGAGTATACTAGTAAGTCATACGAGCGTCTAAGATTTGTCATCATACATGACTATAACGGCGCGTTACATTGAATCTTGACTAATATGGGCACCAAAGGCGATAACAATCGTACACGTATTGTTGAAGCAGCCGACCAGCTGTTCTACAAGCGTGGCTATAACCAGACATCATTCAGTGATATCGCTGAGATGACTGGTATTCCGCGTGGTAATTTTTATTACTACTTCAAAACCAAGGACGATATTCTTGCGGCAGTCGTTGATGCTCGTGTCAAACAGTATCAACAGGTTCTGCAACAGTGCGACAGCATGACTGACGACCCTCGTGAGCGCCTGCTCGCATTCGCTGACATGCTCGATAGTAGCAAGAACTCCATTCTGGAGGCAGGTTGTCCGGTAGGTTCTTTATGCTCTGAACTGGCAAAAGATACTGAAGCGTTGCAATCAAAGTCACGAGAAGTATTTGAGATTATTCGTGAGTGGATGGGCAAGCAGTTTTCTGCACTCGGATATGATGATGCGGATGACCGTGCCATGGATTTGCTGGCGCGTATGCAGGGCGTTTCTGTTATTTCCTGTGCATTCAAAGATAATGACTTTTTGCAGCGCAGCCTTGATGGGGTCAGAACCTGGATTAACAGTCTGGCATCAAGTTAACGCGATTCAGATTTACTTAACAGCGATTTCCAATGGATACATCGGTACAACAAGCTTATCTTGATGCCTTCAAAGGCAGCTTTACATCGTTAATGCGTTGGCATCATCTCGATGAGTTCTGGCATACGTTCAAGAATCAGGCGGATGACGGCTGGTACGTTTATCATGTTGGAGATACACCACCTGAGTCTCCTGTAGATAAGGATAAACTGGTTACGTTTATCGATGAAGTTGATGCACTGCTGCATAAAGAGCACGATGAAGATTATTGCGGGATTGTATACACAGACAGCAAGGAGACGCCTTCATATGTAAAGATATTCGACCCAAATAACCTGGGCGTTTCCTGTGGCTACAGTGAAAAGCCGCCTTTACCGGGATGGATACTCTCGCGTATACCGCCTGTTGAGCTTGAAGAAGCCTTGTACCCACCTAATAACCGCCGTAGCTGGTGGCAACGAATTTTTGAGTAATATCAGACCGCGTTATTGCGGCGTGTCTGGTTCGTTACGCTTCCTGCTGTAGGTTTCGTAATCAATATTGTTTTCTTTCTTGCAGTCTTCATGTTCGGTGCAGGGCAGTTGCAGGTAGCTTGCGTCATGTGAAGCCTTTGATCCCTGGTACCAGTTTTCAGTCGTGCAGGAATACAGAAAAGATGTGCCAGGTATTAAAAAGACAAGTCTGTGCACAATTTAATCTGTTCGGTTAATTTCGTAACAATTGTTACAAAACCACATATCTTTAGCAGTTATTTAGTGACAGTATAACAGCGCAGCATTTGCTGTAATAACATATCAAATACTTATCAAAAGCTGTGCCAGATTTATTAATAATCTGCTTAGCCATTGATTTTACACGAGAGAAAATTGACCGATTCTTGTAAAAAACATTTGTGTACATCGCGCAAATATAAGTTATACTGCGATTGCTGGTAAAGTTTACAGCGGTATTTATGTCTGTGCAAATTCGATGACGCTTGTAGATTTCATCTTGTCTGTTCGTAAGTAATTCCTGCATCTTTCAGCACTAAAACGTTATGGCGTGTTCGCTATACATTTAAGATCAATTATTTTTTGGAGATTACTTATGGCTACAGTTACTGGCCGAGTTAAATGGTTTGATGAAAAGAAAGGCTTCGGCTTTATTGAAGGACAGGATGGCAAAGACGTCTTTGTTCATTTCCGTGCAATCAAAGGCGATGGATTCAAGACACTGACTGATGGTCAGGAAGTTGAGTTTGAAGTAGAACAGGGTCAGAAAGGTCCTCAGGCTGTTAACGTTACTGCAATTTAATCGCCTGCTTCCAAGCATCAAAAAAGCCACGCTTATGCGTGGCTTTTTTATTGAATGAAATAAATTACGGTTCTATTCGTTGATGAGTTCCGTGATCTGCTTTACGACTTCCGGGTGATCAAATTCGCGCCCACCTATTGCACGGAAGCGAACCTTGCCTTTTTTATCGATCAGGTAACTGGTTGGTAAGCCCTGTACGCTGTATGCTTGTGAGACAGAGCTGTCCTTGTCGAACAGGATGGTAAATGTCGGATCCACTTCCAGTTGTCCGATATAAGCGAATACATGGTCGCCGCTTTCCATCTGGTTAACGGCAATCACGGTGAAGTCTTTGCCGTTTAAATTCTGGTACAGACGTTCCAGCGAAGGCATTTCGCGACGACAGGGTGGACACCAGGTGGCCCAGAAGTTGAGCATGATAACCTTGCCCTCGTGGTCGGCCAGGCTGTGTTTTTCTTCGTCCATATCTTCAAGTGTGAATGCGGGTGCAGCTACCGGCTTTGGTAACGGGGTCATGTTATGCCCCAGTTTAGGCTGATCGTCCCATGCTGCATGCACGGGCATGGCAATAACTATCATGCAAGTTATAAAGCCGAAAACTGCATGGCTTCGAAATTTATTTTTCAGCAATGTCTTCAGGTGCACAAATCAAGCCCTCAAAGTCGTCACTGTATGGTTTACCATCCAGTGTCCATTTATATGTCAATGTAAATTTACTTTCTCGCGGAAGTTTTATCGTGGTGAATCCCTGTTGCCAGTCGCCAACATAAAACGTACCCTTGTCAGGTAGCAGTGTCCAGGAGAAGGTCACGCCGGCCTTGCGCCATTGCTCAAGCCACTGGGTTTTGGTTTTGACCGGGTACTTTTTACCGTTCGTATCCGTGTAATACCATTCCGATACGTCATAGGTCAGTACCTGGTCTGAAGTGTTTTTTATTACGGTGCCAAAAACACAATTACCTGCGATTTCATCAATCTCGGCCTTCGGGAAATCATGTGACATGTAGATCGCGCGGATGAAATCTGGAAGGACCTGGATCAGTTCGATGCTGAAGCCTTCACTTTCTGCGACCCATGAGTGCAGCCCGCTGGCTTCATTGGTCTGTTTCGAAATTTCCGCAGCCATGACAGGCATAGCCAGCCCTGACAACAGCCACAGCCATAACAACGGCAAGCCGGATAAACAGTTAATACGAGAAATAAATCGATGTGATTTCATAATGGCTGACTGTATCAGAAGCAGGCTGCATGGCAACTTAGCGGATAGTCGTACACACTGAAAATGGGCTAGCTCCTGAGTGTGCCGAGAATGATGCCGTAGCTTTGCAGTTCCAGCATCGCCGAAAGTCCGCCCTGAATGACGACATCCGGGTTGGGATGGTTCATTTCGGCGGCAATCTGCACCAGCGCCTGCTGGCCGGAAATGGTGGCATTTTCGTTCAACAGGTGTATCAGGCGTGCAGTTACGGGATTGATTTCAAGAAATTTCACTTCGTCATTACGGTTACGGTAAACCACCAGGTATGTTGCCTGCTCAGGTGCTTCGTCAGGCAGGTTGTCCGGACTCATGGTGTGCACCGGGTACTGGTAGGCGAGTGGCCAGGCGACCGGTGATAACACCGGGTGGGCATTTAGCAGATCACCATTAGGATCGATATTGTCCAGGTTGATGGTTTCATCCGAGACAGTGAGCGCGAGTTCCACCCACTCATAATGGGCGAGCTCCAGCAGGCCTGCGGGATCCTCGGGCTGAGGCTTGCGCTCATCCTGCAGGTAGTGCAGGAATTCCTGTGATATCTCGAGGAAGTAAGGAGTCTTGCTCTGGTGATTGGCGAAAAAGTCGCGAATCATTCGATGCCAGTCGTCATCACTGTAAATCGAGCGAATTACCGGGAAACCGCTGGCGATAAAACCTTCGACATTGTTGTATAAAAGATTTCGGTAGATACCAAGGCGCCTGTCTTCTACGCCTTCCGGTGCAGGATTGTTTTCCGGGTCACGCAGATGTGCAGTGAGTTCGTACTGATGTTTTTTAAACGCGGATTCAGTCATGTTATTCACCACATTGATTTATCTGCGAACAGACAATGGTTCTGCTTTTTGCCACTTGTCCTGGTAATGAATAATACGATCAACTTCCTTAAGTAACTCTGCAACGGGCGGTATATTGAAGTCACGTTCGAGTAAGGTGGGGAATACGCCGAAATGCTCATAGGCCTTGTCGAGCAAGTCCCACACCGTTTCAATTACATCGGCGCCGTGCGTGTCGACAATAAGATCATCATCTTCATTGTAATGGCCGGCGATGTGCGCATAGGTAATACGCTCTGCGGGCAGGCCTTTCATGAATTCGACCGGGTCATAACGGTGATTGACTGAATTAACGTAGATGTTGTTAATGTCTAACAATAGCTCACAGTCGGCTTTTTCCAGAACGGCATTGATGAATTCAATTTCCTGCATCTCCGAGCCGGGGGCAGGCGTGTAGTAGGAAGCGTTCTCCATGCCAATACGCTGGCCAAGTATGTCTTGAGCGCGCATGATGCGTTCGGCCACGTAGTCAACAGCTTCTTCAGTGAAAGGTATTGGCAACAGGTCGTATAAATGACCATCATCCGAGCAATAGGTTAAATGTTCAGTGTATTTCTTGATGCCATGAGTTTTCATGAAAGCACCAATCTGCTTGATGAGTTCTTCATCCAGTGGCGCCGGACTGCCAATGGATAGTGACAGGCCGTGGGTCACGAAATCATGGCGTTCCGTCATCGCACGTAACTGTTTGCTAAAAGCACCGCCAACACCGATCCAGTTCTCAGGCGCAACCTCCATGAAGCCGACCTGGGGCGTTGGTGTTTTTATCAGTTCGTCGATGCTATCGCGACGTAGACCAAGACCTGCGCCATTAACAATATAATCTTTTGTTTCCATGATTATTCAGTAACCTCATTCAATTGCAATGGCGGCATCTGCTTACAAGCAAGTAATCGAAACTGGCTTTGCCAGCCCCAGAAAAGAAAAGCGCCAACAGCATAATGAAATAGGTTGCAGCAAACTCAATGCCGTTTTTCAGAATAGTGATGCTGCCGGTTTCAGTAAGCCAGTCATAATTACCATGTTCGCTGACAATAGATTTTATACGCTCCTTACGATCGTTGGCACCTTCAATCATATCAGTACGCCACTCCCAGGGGGCGGTCAGTTCATTTTCAGGCAAGGCATGCCAGCCGTTTTCCCAGTGTGTTGATGCGGCTACAGCCATAGTAAACATCAATGGAATAGCCATCCAGCGAACGGCGACACCTGCTAACAGAGCTATTCCACCAACAAATTCTGTGAGGCCCGCAAGGTATACCATTAATGTGGGTGCAGGGAATCCCAGTGATTCAAACCACCATGCCACGGCCTCGATATTTGCAAGCTTATTGCTACCAGCCAGAATGAATACAGGTGCCAGGTACAGTCGTATTAGTAGTGGGGCCAGAAAATCAAATGTACGTGTTTTATCAAGCAGATCTCTGGCTTTGAAGCCTACGGACTTGAGTTTATTCATGATATGGGGCTCTTGTTGTGTGTTTTTTACAACAACTATGTAAATGGACTCGATTCTCACTCTCAAGTTCCTTGACCATTACCATGGGCTGACGAACTGCAGGATTAAAGAATTTCATAGTCATAATGGTCATAAAAAAACCCCGGGCAAAGCCGGGGTCTTTTATCGGGTATCACGGGAAGTGGCTGCTTAGCCTTTATCACCACCACACTTGCCTTCGCCGCACTTACCTTCCTTCTTGCCTTTATCACCGCCGCATTTACCTTCGCCGCATTTACCTTCCTTCTTACCTTTTTCGCCGCCGCATTTACCTTCGCCGCATTTACCTTCGCCTTCGCCTTTGGCTTTGCCGCCACATTTACCTTCGCCGCATTTACCTTCTGCGACCTGCAGGTATCCACTCTGCATTTCCTGCATACCAAATGGGTTGGCATCTGCGCTGGCAACAGGTGAAGCGGCCATTGCTGCTGCGAATGTTGCACCCATGGCAATTGCCAGTGGTTTTTTGAAGCTCTTGTCTGTCATTGGTGTTTCTCCTTATGGTTAGTGTCACGCCTGGAATCAGGTGCGAACGAGTCTACAATGATTACCTTCTGAATGACAATCGTTCGCAGGTGAAGTTCAGGAAAATAGTGAAAATCATTCTCAGCCCCTGCTGGCGAGGGCTTGCAGGCAGTTCAGGTAAGCCGTTTCATCCGGCATTGTATTGTTCCGTTGTGCCTGCCACAGGGCTTCAGACAGGCAGTCCATCATTTTGTGTTCAGCCTCATGGGCAGAGCCAAATGCCATGCTGAGTTGTTGATGACAGGCGCGGATTCCGCAAGGCCTGTCCGTTGAAATTTGTTCAGCCAGCGCAATATGCATGCTCATATGCATGAACGGATTGGTTTCGCCGCTACTGATATCGTAATCGCGATCTATGTTTTTTTTCCTTGTCTAATAACGCGTGATATTCAGGGTGTTGCTCGATGATGCTGACGATTAACTGTTGCAGTGCATCAAGTGGCTTGCCTGCCAACTTGAGTTGCCAACAGTCAAAAAATACCTTGCGTAGTTCAGTACGATCGCTGGAAAACATTATTCGGTTTTATCCTTGTATTCACAAAGATCTTCAATCAGGCAGGAACCGCATCTTGGTTTTCGTGCTACACAGGTATAACGTCCTAACAGGATCAACCAGTGATGCGCATCCTGTAAATATTCCTTCGGCACAAACTTTAAAAGTTTCTTCTCAACTTCCAGCACTGTTTTGCCAGGGGCAATGCGTGTGCGATTGGATACACGGAAGATATGCGTGTCTACCGCCATGGTTGGATAACCGAAGGCGGTATTGCGCACAACGTTGGCCGTTTTGCGACCGACGCCGGGCAGGGCTTCGAGTTGTTTTTGTTCTTCTGGTACCTGGCTGTTGTGTTCTTCAATCAGGATTTTGCAGGTTTTGATTATGTTTTTTGCCTTACTGTTAAACAGGCCGATGGTCTTGATATATTTTTTCAGGCCATCTTCGCCAAGCGCATATATTGCTTCAGGCGTGTTGGCTACCGGGAACAGTTTTTCAGTTGCCTTGTTCACGCCTTTGTCGGTGGCCTGGGCAGAAAGAATGACTGCGATCAATAACTCGAAGGGTGTTGAATAATTCAGTTCGGTTGTTGGCTGTGGATTGTCTTTTTGCAGACGGCTGAATATCTCATGACGTTTGGCTTTATTCATACAGCTAGGTCAGGCGTTGCTTGTAACGACTTAATCAGGCAGCAGAGCCTGAAGACTCTGCCGGGAGCTCAACATGAGCAACGCGTTGCTGCAATGAGCGGTCGATATGATTTTTCAGCGCAATTAACAGACCGAGGCCGATGAATGCGCCTGGAGGCAGTATTGCCAGCAGGAAACCCGGGTAGTCATCGCCCAGCGTCAGCAACATGTCACGAGCGCCTTCACCGAACATCAAGTGGGCATTTGCAAACAATGTGCCTGAGCCAATCATTTCACGCAGGCTGCCGAGGATTACAAGTACCAGCATGAATCCCAGTCCCATCATAAAACCATCCAGCGCAGAATCCAGAACCGAGTTTTTCGAAGCAAAAGATTCAGCCCGGGCAATGATCGAACAGTTGGTCACGATCAGAGGAATGAAGATACCAAGTACCAGGAAGAGCTCATGGAACCAGGCGTTCATCGCAAGCTCGATGGTAGTAACGATAGAAGCAATGATTAATACAAAAATAGGAATTCTGACTTCAGGACGAACCCAGTGACGAATCACGGATACACAGGTGTTGGAAAGCACCAGGGTTAGCAGGGTAGCCAGGCCAAGACCAAAACCATTGATGAAGGTGCCGCTGACAGCCAGCAACGGGCACAGGCCCAGCAGCTGCACCAGGGCAACGTTATTTGACCATAGGCCGTTTTTAACTATTTTGATCTGTTCGGCTGGCATCTTTTACAGGCTCTTTGGCTTGCATGAAAAGTTTGTCACGATTCTGGTTGAAGTATACCAAAGCTGAGCGTACGGCTTTAACTACAGCACGAGGGGTTATTGTGGCGCCGGTGAACTGGTCAAAATGCCCGCCATCACGTTTCACCTTCCATTTTTTTTCAGTTGGATTCTGCAAGGATGTGCCATTGAAAATCTGTACCCAGTCAGATCGTTCGGCTTCAATTGCGTCACCCAGACCCGGCGTTTCACGGTGACGGATAATACGCACGCCTGCAATGGTCGCGTCGTAGTTGATGCCGACCAGCATATTAATCGGGCCATTATAGCCATTGGGTGCTATCGGTGACAGTACGACAGCAACCGGTTTACCGTCTTTGAAAGCGCGATAGGCAATAGATGTTTTGCCGGACAATAACGGGTTGGCTGACAATTCGATCTGGTCATCGAGCAAATCATTGTCATAGCGCGTGGCCGGTAATATCGTATTGAGTTTGCGCAAGGTATATAACTGTTCGTTACGCTTGATCACATCATAAGTACTATCATGTGTTAGACCGACAATACCTGCTCCGATGACGGCAAACAATGTCAGCAGGGCGGCCGTTGTCAGTATCTGTTTCTGCGTATTCATGATCGGCGTTCGGACTTGCCGTATGTGCGCGGTTGTGTGTAATAGTCAAGCAAGGGTACCGTCATGTTCATTAACAGCACGGCAAATGCGATACCGTCTGGATAGCCGCCCCAGTTGCGAATGATGTATGCAATACAGGCTATGCCGGCGCCATAGATAATACGGCCTTTGGGTGTCGTGCTTGCCGAGACGGGGTCGGTGGCAATGAAAAAAGCTGCAAGCATGGTACCGCCACTGAGTGTATGGAACAGTGCGGAGCTGTAACTCGAGTAATCGATGACAGCGAACAGGTTTGATATCAGGATGAGTGCAATAATAAATGATAACGGGATACGCTTGTCGATAACGCCCTGTTTGATCAGCCAGATACCACCTAGTAAATACAATCCGTTTACCCATTCCCAGCCAACGCCGCTAACAGGGCCGAACAGTTCGCCGTAGACGCGATGTGCCCTGACATATTCAGTATCGTATGCGAGATTAATCTGCGTTTTCAAGGTATCAATCGGCGTCGCCATGGTGATGGCATCCATGGTCTGGCCAACAGGAGCGACACCTGAGAACACGATTGTCACGGTATCCATAAATCCGGGCCAGCCGTCGCCTACACCCATTGGAGGCGTCCACAACGTCATTTCCCGCGGGAACGAAATCAATACTACAACATAGCCAACCATGGCCGGATTGAATGGATTGAAACCGAGACCACCATAGAGATGCTTGCCGACGACGATCGCAAACAGGCTTGCAATGGTTGTTAGCCACCACGGCGCAAGCGGTGGTAATGCCAGTGCCAGCAGGCAGGCAGTGACCAGCGCACTGCCGTCCATTAATGCCGGCTGCACCGGACGTCGCCTGAATTTCAGCATCATGGTTTCACTGGCGAGGCAGACGCTGATGGCAATCAGCAGGTTGAACAGCACGCCCCAGCCGAAAAACCAGAACATGGCGATACTGCCGGGTATCAGTGCATAGATGACTTTCAGCATCAACTGCTGCACGTTGCTGTTGTTACTCAGGTAGGGCGCGTCTGCTTTTTTAAATAACATCTCAGTGCTTGTCCTTTTTCATATCTGCGCGCCGTTTGTCGACTTCGGCTATTTGCTTTTGCTGTTCTTCCGTCAGGTTGTCGACGTTCTGTGCCTTGATGTGTTTTGTCGATTTCTTTTCGTTAACACGTGCCAGTGCCTGGGCAATCAGCTCTTTTTTCTTATCCAGTTCTTTATCTCGACTGCCCTTGTTCTTTGCCAATGCTTCGCGTTTCTTTTTCAGTTTTTCTTCGCGCTCACGTTTTTGTTTTTCTATTCGCTCAAGCCGCCTTTCATGACGTTCCCTGGCCATGTCTGATTTCTTGCGATCGCGCTCCTGTTCCCAGATATCCGATTTCGCGTAGCGGTAATACTGCACCAGTGGTATCTGGCTCGGGCAGACATAGGAGCAGCAACCGCATTCGATGCAGTCAAACAGGTTGTATTCAATCGCGCGATCGTAATCCTTGCTCGCGGAGTACCAGTACAGCTGTTGTGGCAACAGGTTGGCAGGGCAGACTTCGACACACTTGCCGCAACGGATACACGGCATGTGCGCGGTGCTGGTTGGCAGCGAGATATCTTCGCTGGTCGTTACCAGCAGGCAGTTGGTTGCCTTGATGATGGGTAATTCATCGGTTTCCAGTGACAGCCCCATCATTGGACCGCCCATGATCAGGGCACTGGCATCGTCTTTATAGCCGCCACAGTATTCGACGCAGGTTTTAACAGGCGCGCCAATCGCTGCTTCTATATTTTGTGGCGAATTGATACCGTGACCAGTAAGGGTCACAACACGTGAAATCAATGGTTCCCCCTTATAGATGGCTTTATAAATGGCATAGCTGGTCGCGACATTGTGACAGAGTACATGTATGTCAGCCGGCAGGCCGTCGACGGGCACTTCTTTACCGGTAATTACCTTGATCAGCTGACGTTCACCACCGCTTGGATAAATAGTTGGAACGCTTTGCACTATCAGATTGTCAAGCTTACTTTCTGCCGCTGCCTGTGACATTGATGCGATAGCCTCAGGCTTGTTGTCTTCGATAGCGATAATGCATTTTTCGGCATTGATGATGTGTGCAACGATTTCTGCACCTTTGACAATCTCTGTCGCATGCTCGCGCATCAGCATGTCATCGCAGCTTATGTAAGGTTCACACTCCACACCATTAAGGATTAAAGTTTCGATTCCGACTTCGGTTTGCTTGACTGCAGCCGGGAATGTTGCACCGCCGAGGCCGACGATACCTGCATCACGAACAACGTTGCGTAAGTCATGTGAGCTGCGATTTATGAAGTCATCACCGATGATCTCATGTTCAGTCCATTCATCCTTGTAGTCGTTTTTGATGGTGATGGATAAACCCGCTAAACCGGAAGGATGCGGAAAGGTATGCTCTGCGATTGTTTCAACGGTGCCGGATACCGGTGAATGGACTGCAGCACTGATGATGCCTCGTGGCTTCGCAAGCATCTGTCCCTTCAGAACACGTTCACCTTCGGCAACAAGAATTTCACCATCAGCACCGATATGCTGGTTTAAAGGTACAGTGTAATGCTCGCAAGCAGGCAGTTTGTTTATAGCTGTCTGTGTTGACAGGTCTTTATGGCCGGGAAGCTTGATACCGCCATGGAAAGTCCATACGCCTTCATGATCATCGTGCAATGTCTGATTATCATTAGCCTTCATATTAGCTGGCCTTTGGTGTAGCAAAACCACCCTGTGGCGGTTGCCATTTCCATGTCTTTAAAGTCGGTGCGATCGGTTTGACATGGATGCAGTCAACCGGGCAGGGAGGGATGCACAGATCACAACCTGTGCATTCACTTTCAATTACGGTATGCATGTGCTTGGCGGCTCCAAGAATTGCATCAACCGGGCAGGCCTGGATACAGAGTGTGCAGCCGATGCAGGTTTGCTCGTCGATATAGACAACCGTTTTGGTTTCTTTTTCTTCGCCGTGTTCAGCGTTCAGTGGCTTGGCTTCAACACCGAGCAGGTCGGCAAGCGCAACGATCGTGGTTTCACCTCCCGGTGGACACTGATTAATGTCAGCTTCGCCTTTGGCAATGGCTTCAGCATACGGGCGACATCCGGCGTAGGTACATTGACCACATTGTGTTTGTGGCAGCAAAGCATCAATCTTGTCGACAACGGGATCACCTTCTACCTTGAAGCGGATAGCAGAATACGCCAGCAGCAAGCCAAACAGTGCTGCAATAATTGCCAATGTTGTAATGACAACCATCATGAGAAGCGTTGAGTTCCTTAGACCTTAATGAGTCCGGCAAAGCCCATGAAAGCGAGTGACATAATACCCGCAGTAATCAGCGCAATTGATGTTCCCTGGAAAACTTCTGGTACGTCAGCAGCTGCGATGCGCTCGCGCATAGCAGAAAACAGTACCAGTACCATGGAGAAACCAACTGAAGCACCAAAGCCATAAAACAGTGATTGCATGAAATTGTTCTGCTCCTGGACATTCAGCAGTGCTACACCAAGAACAGCACAGTTGGTTGTGATCAGTGGCAGAAAGATGCCGAGTACGTTGTAGAGCAGGGGGCTGGTTTTGTGCACAACCATTTCAGTGAACTGAACCACGACAGCAATCACCAGGATAAACATGATGGTGCGCATATATTCGATGCCGAGCGGCGTAAGGATGTACTGGTTAACGAGGAAGCTGAAAACAGAAGACAGCGTAAGCACAAAGGTAGTAGCAAGCGCCATACCCATGGCCGTTTCGAGTTTGCGTGATACGCCCATGAATGGGCATAGGCCCAGAAATTTCACCAGCACGAAATTGTTCACCAGGATCGTACTGAGAAGTATGAGTGCGTATTCAGTCATTCTCGCTCAGGCATGTGTTTAGATGCAAGATAGTGTAACAAAATCAGCGGGATATAATATGTCAGTATTACAGGGGATATATTGAGCCTGATCATGAACAGGTATGAAAAAATTACCTCAATAAGCGCGGCTGATGATGAGGCCTGCCCACACCGGGTAGTGTGCATTCGGACCCTTGAATTCCCTGGTTGAGGCCCGGTAGTAAAAACTGCCGCGGACGTTCTCGGCGAACTCCCAGGTGGCACCAAGCCAGATCTGTGCAATCAGCTTTTCAACTTCATCATTGCTTAAAGTCACCACACTGTCGCGAAACTGTCCCTGCATCAGGGAACTGTAGAATCGATACTTAATACTTGATCCAGCCCATAGATACAATTCGCCTTTGCCGGTTGTATCCTTGCCAGCAACCTGGGGTGTACCCAGTTGTATGTATTGCGAATGTTGCGGATTAAAACTGTACCAGGGTGTATTGATACGCCCCCAGCGCCAGCTCAGGCTGGCATTCACATCAGTGCTGAATCCAACATTGGCTTCATAGGCTGTTTTGAGTTCATGTCGATATATTGCTTCACCTGGATCGAGGTGATTGTCCTGAGATGACCAGGTAAGCATCAACGTCGGTTCACCACCGGATGAAATCTGGTTATCCCAGCCTTTGGCGACATCAGAATCTGTGACTGCATGAATGGCTTCCTGTATGTATTCGGCAGCATTCAGACCCAGGAAGCCGAATGTCAGAGTCGATAACCAGGCCCTGTCAGCTTCGGGCGCTACAGTGAGTTGCGTGTTGGACAGATAGAACAGGCTACCGTAGGGGCGGTCATCAAATATCGGAGCAGGATCAGTGATGTCGCCGGGTGTGAATAACATCACACCGTACTGCAAGCTGTGGAGCTGGAAATGTGATTGACTGGCGTAGAGCTTGTCGATGCCGAGTATTCCATCCAGCCAGTTTCGAACAGCTTCCAGTGACACCAGGTATTCCTGTGCACGACGACCTGAAAGGGTAAGTGCAATACCGCCCGTATAGTCACGATCCTGTTCAGCGAGCAGGTCGTTATCGAGATGCAATGTCCAGCCCGAGTTCCAGGCTTCCGCCATTACCTGGGCAGATGTGCTGAAAAATACCAGTAGCAACAGCACAAGGCCGTAGCGAAAATCGGGTTTGTAGCGCATGGCGGCAGTCTAGGTGATGTACCAAATGCTGTCATTTATTCCCTGCTTATCCTGGTCGATTATGAGGCGATTCAGGCGCCGAACAAGGTGCATACTGTCTTGATTTTGGTGATGTATGTTCTTGTAATTTAAGTGAATAAAAAGCCTTGAAACCGTGTAAATGACCCTTATATAAAGAACAATTAAAGATTTTCAGGGGATTAAAACCATGCGAATGGACAAATTAACCAGCAAGTTCCAGATGGCACTGGCTGACGCACAGTCACTGGCAGTGGGTCGCGATCATCAGTTTATTGAGCCTGTGCACGTGATGGCAGCACTGCTGGAGCAGGACAACAGCACTGTCAGGCACCTGTTCTCAAGTACCGGCTGCAATGTCGACCTGCTGGTATCTAAACTGCTCGAAGAGCTCGACCGCATGCCGCGTGTCGAAGGCTCCCAGGGTGATGTCAACATATCCAATGAACTGGGCCGGCTGCTCAACGTGACAGACAAGCTCGCGCAAAAACGCAAAGACCAGTACATCTCCAGTGAGCTGTTTGTGCTCGCTGCGATCGAAGACAAGAGTCGTGTGGGTGACCTGCTGCGTTCCTGTGGTGCGAATAAAGACACCATGGAGAAAGCCATTGATGATGTAAGAGGTGGTCAGAGGGTTGATGATCCGAATGCGGAAGACCAGCGCCAGGCACTCGAAAAATATACCATTGATCTCACTGAGCGTGCCCAGCAGGGCAAGCTGGATCCCGTCATCGGTCGTGATGAAGAAATCCGCCGTACTGTACAGGTACTGCAACGCCGCACCAAGAATAATCCAGTGCTCATCGGTGAGCCGGGTGTTGGTAAAACGGCGATCGTCGAAGGCCTGGCGCAACGCATTATTAACGGTGAAGTACCTGAAGGCCTGAAAAACAAGCGCCTGTTGTCGCTCGATATGGGGTCACTGATTGCCGGCGCCAAGTTCCGTGGTGAATTTGAAGAGCGACTGAAAGCGGTATTGAATGATCTTTCCAAGCAGGAAGGCCAGATCATTCTGTTTATTGATGAATTACATACCATGGTGGGTGCGGGTAAAGCCGAAGGTGCCATGGATGCCGGTAACATGCTGAAGCCGGCACTTGCGCGTGGCGAATTGCACTGTGTTGGTGCTACCACGCTGGATGAATACCGTCAGTATATTGAGAAAGATGCTGCACTCGAACGCCGCTTCCAGAAAGTGCTGGTCGATGAGCCGTCGGTAGAAGACACTATCGCAATCCTGCGTGGTCTTAAAGAACGCTACGAAGTACATCACGGTGTTGATATTACCGACCCTGCGATTGTTGCAGCAGCAACCCTGTCGCATCGTTATATCAGCGACCGCCAGCTCCCCGACAAGGCGATTGACCTGGTCGATGAAGCGGCCAGCCGCATCCGCATGGAAATTGATTCCAAGCCGGAAGTCATGGACCGTCTTGATCGCCGCATTATTCAGCTCAAGATTGAGCGTGAAGCCTTGAAGAAGGATGAAGACAAGGCAACACAGCAGCGCCTGAAAGCACTGGAAGAAGAGGTTGCTTCACTGGAGCGTGAGTACAGTGATTATGAAGAACAATGGACGGCAGAAAAACTTGCGGTACAGGGCTCGAAGAATGTGAAAGAAGAACTCGAGCGCGCACGTCTGGAACTGGAAACAGCACACCGTGCCGGCGACCTTGCGCGCATGTCGGAGCTACAGTACGGGCGAATCCCGGAACTTGAAAAGCAACTGGAACAGGCGGCACAAATCGAACAGAGTGATCAGTCTGAAAACAGGTTGCTGCGCAATAAAGTGCAGAGTGATGAAATCGCAGAAATCGTATCGCGCTGGACCGGCATCCCTGTCAGCAAGATGATGGAAGGCGAGCAGCAGAAACTGCTGCGTATGGAAGAAGAAATCGGTGAACGTGTGATTGGGCAGCAGGATGCCGTTGCAGCCGTAGCCAATGCTATTCGTCGTTCACGCGCCGGTCTGTCTGATCCGAATCGTCCCAATGGTTCGTTCATGTTCTTCGGTCCTACCGGTGTTGGTAAGACTGAACTGACCAAGGCTCTGGCTGAGTTTATGTTTGATACCGAGGATGCCATGGTGCGTCTGGATATGTCTGAATACATGGAAAAACATTCCGTGGCACGTTTAATTGGAGCGCCTCCAGGCTATGTTGGTTACGATGAGGGCGGTTACCTGACCGAGGCCGTACGTCGCAAGCCTTACTCAGTCATCCTGCTCGATGAAATCGAAAAAGCGCATCCGGATGTTTTTAATGTGTTGCTTCAGGTGCTCGATGATGGCCGCCTTACTGACAGCCAGGGCAGAACCGTCGATTTCAGGAACACCGTGATCATCATGACATCGAACCTGGGCTCACATCAGATTCAGGAGCTGTCAGCAGCGGGTGACTATGATGGCTTGAAGAAAGCCGTGATGGATATTGTTGGTCAGCATTTCAGGCCCGAGTTTATTAACCGTGTGGATGAAACTGTTGTCTTCCATCCGCTGGGTCGTGAGCAGATCCGTTCAATTGCGAATATCCAGATTGCACATCTGCGTAATCGCCTGCAGGAAAAAGACATTGTGCTGGATGTCAGTGATGCAGCACTCGACAAGCTGGGAGAAGCGGGCTTTGATCCTGTATACGGTGCGCGCCCATTGAAGCGCGCTATTCAGCAGTATCTTGAAAACCCGTTGGCGCAACAATTGCTCGAAGGCGATTATGTTGAGGGTGATGTCATCCGTGTTGATATCAAGGATGGTGAAATCAGCTTCGGCAAACTGTCATCAGTGAAGCAAGCGGTTTAACAATACTTGATTGCTGATAAGCAAAAAGGCCGGTATGCACAATGCATACCGGCCTTTTATTATTGGCGGATAAAAAGTTTTTACACCACACGCATCTTTGGTGTCTTGCTTGCGATGATGGTACTGATATCCTCGATCGGGAACGGCTCGTCAATGTGATAGCCCTGTGCATAATCGACGCCAATGGTTTTTAACTGCTCCAGCGTGGCAGTGCTTTCAACATGCTCAGCAATGGTTTTGATTTTCATCACGCGCCCGATCTGGTTGATTGCTGCCACCATTGCATGGTCAATCTGATCGTTAATCATGTCACTGACAATGCTGCCTTCGATCTTGAGATAATCAACAGGTAGATTTTTCAGGTAGGTAAACGACGACATACCGCTGCCAAAGTCATCCAGTGCAAACTGACAATTGTAATCTTTAAGTGCTGACATAAAGGTCCTGGCCTGCTGAATATTCTTAATCGCAGAGGTTTCTGTGATCTCAAAACACAGCTGGTTCTGCTGGATGCAATGTCGTTTAAGCTCGGATTCTGCGAAAGCGCAAAACTCCTTATCGGTAATCGAGTTGGCTGAAAGGTTGATAAACAGGCATGGCAGTTTCGGATTGTCACTGATTTTTTGCAGGATGTTTATCATCACCCATTCATCAACATCCCGCATAAGGTTAAAGCGTTCTGCCGCAGGGATATATTTGCCCGGTGAAATGATATTGCCATTATCATCTTTCACACGCAGTAATACCTCGTACATGCGGGTAGCCATCGGATTGGCAACGCTGATGATCGGCTGTGCATAGAGACAGAAACGGTCATTCAGAATCGAGTCGTTGATGTTGGCTACCCAGCTGAGTTCGCGATGGCGGTTGCTGGCGTGAGAGTCCTCAAATTCGTAAACGTGCACACGGTTACGCCCCATGTCCTTGGCTGCATAACAGGCAACATCAGCCTGGCTCATCGCTATAGAAGAAGTTTCGGTTGATGTGTTTACCTGTACCACACCGATACTGACGCCAACATGGAAGACGCGGTTATCCCATTTGAATTCATGCGACCTGACCAGGCCGACAATGCCTTCTGTGATTTCAACGGCCTTGTCGATCGAGCAGTTTTCCAGCAACAGCCCGAATTCATCGCCACCAAGTCGTCCGAGCGTATCGCGTTCACGTACTACACCGGAAATCAGGCGTGTCAGTTGTTTGAGTAATTCGTCCCCGGCTTTATGTCCACAGGTATCGTTAATGATTTTGAACTGGTCGAGATCGAGGTAGCAGAGTGCGTGCACCTGGTTGGATTTGATGTTACTTATCGCTATTTCGAGTCGATGTTCAAATTCCTTGCGATTGACCAGGTTGGTTAGTGTGTCATGGCTGGCACGGTATTGTATTTCCGTATTCTTGCGTGATGCTTCGCGAACAACGAGGGTAGAAATTAAAATACCAACCAGGAAGGAGATAGCGGTCAGGATAATGACAATCGTCTGGGTTTGTTCGTGATAGGTAACACTGTTATACAAGGCCTTGGTTGCGTTCTCTTCCTGCAGCATCACGAGCTCATTCAGATATGACATCATGATGATACGAGTGTCGCTGGCTTCCTGCAGTGCCATTACAATTTCATCTTCACTGGCGTCGGATAGCAATGTCTCTTTGGCGACAGTGTTGATTGCGCGAGCATCAACAGCATGTGCCATGATTTTCCTGATGACATTACGTTCGTCATTGCTCATGTTGTATTTTTGAAACTGCTCATAGGCGAACTGGAACTGGCGTGCATAATAAGGCATCAGCAGACTTAGCTCGTCGCGCTCAAAATGGTCATCTGTGAGATGCATGTGTTGCAGGGTTTCACCGCGCAGACGAATGTAATCACGCATGGCATTAGCCGAGTGCATTTTTGCGTTGGTGACTTTAACCACGGTGGACATGTCTTCGATGGTGTCATGCATTTGTGAAAGAGAAATGAATGACACAACTGACATCAGCGCCAGCAAGCCAGCAAAGCCGATAGTGATGATCAGTTTGATGGAGTCCCTTTTCATATTGTTGTATCCCGATACATCCACCTATTCCTTGGTGCGAAATTATAGAAATCGCACCTTAAATAAGTGTAGCCAAGTTAGCAGGAATTACTTTTGATTTTGGGACATTTACTTACTGGCTTGCCTCAGTAACCTGTCGAGGGTTTTCGTCGGTAATAACCGCTTGAGCCAGGCAAACAAACCGGTTGGGAACGTGACATAGTATCGCGCTTTTGGGGTGCGCGCTTCAAGTGCACGGATGACTTTTTCGAGCACGGCTTCAGGCGGCAGCGTGAACGGCACGGCCGGGCCTTCCTTGTTCAGGCGCTCGAGCACAGCCTGATAACGCTCACGGTGCACGCTGTGCTCGATATCGATATACTTTTGTAATGCTTTCAAGGCGTTAGCCCTGAAGTTACTCAATATCGGGCCGGGTTCTACCAGCACCACGTGGATATCAGTATCATGCAGTTCCAGTCTCAGGGTGTCACTGAGGCCCTCGACAGCATACTTGCTGGCGTTGTAGGCGCCACGGTAGGGCATGGCGACAAAGCCGAGTACCGAGCTATTCTGGATAATACGACCATAACCCTGTTTGCGCATCACGGGTAACAGCAGGTTGGTCAGCTCCAGCCAGCCGAAAAAGTTGGTTTCGAACAGGGCGCGAATGGCGTCACGGCTAAGGTCTTCAACTGCACCGGGCAGGCCGAAGGCGCCGTTGTTGAACACGGCGTAGAGCTTGCCTCCGGTCCGTTGCAGGATTTCATCGACTGCCCGATTGATCGAGCTGGAATCGTCCAGGTCCAGTAGCAGGCTTTCCAGGCCTTCAGCCTGCAGCGCTTCAACGCTTTCGGGACGCCGTGCCGTGGCAAACACGCGATAACCCCGGGCCTGCAACCCCCGGGCCACACAGTAACCGATTCCGGTTGAACAACCGGTAATCAGGATGGCCTTGTCGGCAAATCGGGCGTTGGCGGTTGCTGGCATGCGCGAAGCTTATCATGGCGCCCCGACGTGATTGCAGCCGAGCCGAGAACACGGATAGCGAAGCGACAGCGGGGCGTATATAATTAGCCGCTTATATTTTGACTGAAATAGATTCTTGAACGCGAATGCCAATTTACGAATACCAGTGTGCTGAGTGCGGACACCAGGTTGAGGTGCTGCAGAAGATCTCCGATGATCCACTAACGGAATGTCCGGCCTGCGGCAAGCCTGCGATGAAAAAGATGGTGACTGCGGCCGCTTTTCGTCTTAAAGGTGGCGGCTGGTATGAAACTGATTTCAAATCCGGGCAGAAAAAGAATATTCATGATGCGGGTGACTCCAAAGCATCCGACAGTAAACAGGGCAGCAAGTCGACAGCGAAACCGGCATCGGGCAGTACAACGACAACGAAAAAGGCCGACAATACTAAAAATTGATTGCCAATCAATGAGATAGGCCTTATCATCCAACACCTTTTTTATTAATTCCAAAGCATCGAGAGTACTATGCGCAGCCATTATTGCGGACACGTCACCGAAGAACTGATTGATCAGGAAGTCACCCTTTGTGGCTGGGTTAATCGCCGTCGCGACCACGGAGGCGTGATCTTCGTTGACTTGCGTGATCGTGAAGGCCTGGTGCAGATCGTCTTCGATCCTGACCGGGAGGATGTATTTGAAACCGCCGAGCGCATCCGCAATGAGTACGTGCTACGGGTCAAGGGGCTGGTACGCGCGCGCGATGAAGCAACCATCAATGAAAAACTCGCTACCGGAAAAATCGAAGTACTCGGCAAGGAGCTGACTGTACTGAACGCGGCTGAAACACCGCCGTTCCAACTCGATGACGACGATGTGCATGATGACCTGCGCCTGCGTTATCGCTATATCGATCTGCGTCGTGATGAAATGCAGCAGCGTATGCGCTTGCGCAACAAAGTCACACGTTACCTGCGTAATTACCTCGACAGCAACGGTTTCTGGGAAATTGAAACACCGATGCTGACCAAGGCGACACCCGAAGGTGCGCGCGATTACCTGGTGCCCAGCCGGACTCATAACGGCCAGTTCTTTGCCTTGCCGCAATCGCCGCAGTTGTTTAAACAGTTGTTGATGATGTCTGGCATGGACCGCTATTACCAGGTTGTACGTTGTTTCCGTGACGAAGACCTGCGCGCAGACCGCCAGCCTGAATTTACCCAGCTTGATATCGAAACATCATTCATGGGCGAAGAAGCCGTGATGGAGATCAACGAAGAAATGATTCGTGGCCTGTTCAAGGAAGTACTCGATGTCGATCTGCCGAATCCTTTCCCGCGCATGACCTATGCCGAGGCGATGGAACATTACGGCTCGGACAAGCCCGATCTGCGTATCCCGCTGTTGCTGGTCGACCTTGCCGAGGAAATGAAAGACGTCGAGTTCAAGGTGTTCTCCGGTCCGGCCAACGACCCGAAAGGTCGTGTCGTTGTCATGCGACTGCCGGGTGGTGCCGAACTGTCACGCAAGGAAATCGACGATTACACGGATTATGTCGGTCGTTACGGTGCCAAGGGCCTGGCCTGGATCAAGGTGAACGATGTTGATGCCGGCCGTGATGGTCTGCAATCACCCATCGTCAAATTCCTGCCCGATGAAGTGCTGGAAGCCATCATCTCGAAAACCAAAACGAAATCCGGTGATATCCTGTTCTTCGGTGCCGGTGATGCCCGGATCGTGAACGAATCAATCGGCGCCTTGCGCGTCAAGCTCGGCAAGGACCGCGGCCTGGTTTCCGACGAGTGGAAGCCCTTGTTCGTGGTTGCCTTCCCGATGTTCGAAGACGACGGCAAGGGCGGCCTGACGCCATTGCATCATCCATTCACTGCACCAGCAACGAACTCGCCGGAAATGTTGAAGCAGGAACCCGAGGCCATGCTGTCACGTGCCTATGACATGGTGCTGAACGGTACCGAGCTGGGTGGCGGTTCTGTGCGTATCCACGATATGGAAATGCAGAAGGCGGTACTGGATCTGCTCGGGATTTCTGATGAAGTTGCTGAAGACAAATTTGGCTTCCTGCTCAATGCGCTCAAGTACGGCTGTCCGCCGCATGCCGGTATCGCTTTCGGTCTGGATCGCCTGATCATGCTGATGAGCGGGGCAAGCTCCATTCGCGATGTCATGGCATTCCCGAAAACCCAGACAGCGGCATGCCCGTTGACCTCGGCACCATCGGCTGTATCCAATGCCCAGCTCAAGGAGCTCAACCTGAGGCTGCGCAAACAGGAAACCGAGCAGCCCTCGAGCTGATCCGCCGCGCAACAATTGACGAGTACCCCCTTTGCGCCGTTGATCTTTCTGTGTAAAGCAGTATTCTCGGTAATGAGTTCAATTATCATTTGATTGTATGAGTGCAGCCGCGATTCAACCCTATGCCCTGCTAGACGATCAGGAGTGCGAGGAACGCATTATCCGCGCCAGGGAAAAGCTCGGTGATCGTCTTGTTATTCTTGGTCATCACTATCAGCGTGACGAGGTTTTTCGGCACGCCGATTTCACCGGTGACTCACTCAAGCTGTCTCGTCAGGCGGCCAATTCAAAAGCCGAGTACATCGTTTTCTGTGGTGTGCATTTCATGGCCGAGGTCGCCGATATACTCACACGTCCAGATCAGGTATCGATTCTGCCGGACATGGCGGCGGGTTGCTCCATGGCCGATATGGCCGATCTGCAGCATGTTGAAAAAGCCTGGCAGGAGCTCTCCGAAGTGCTGAATCCGGATGAACAGATCACGCCGGTCACCTACATCAATTCAGCTGCCAACCTGAAAGCTTTTTGCGGCGAGCATGGAGGTATCGTCTGTACCTCAACAAACGCGCGTCATGTGCTCGAATGGAGCTTCAGTCAACGCGACAAGGTTCTGTTCTTCCCTGACCAGCATCTCGGTCGCAATACCGGTTTCAACATGGATATCCCACTGGAGCAGATGGTGGTCTGGGATTACGACAAGCCCATGGGTGGGCTCACGCCTGAAGCCATTGAGCAGGCCAGAATTATCCTGTGGAAAGGTTTTTGCTCCGTGCACCAGATGTTCCAGTCCGAGCAGATCGATAACTTCAAGCAGAAGTACCCGGAAACAAAAATCATCGCGCATCCCGAAAGTCCGTTCGAAGTGTGCCAGAAATCCGATTATGTCGGTTCCACAGAGTACATCATCAACACCATCGCCGAAGGCGAGCCCGGCAGTCGCTGGTTGGTGGCCACCGAGCTCAACCTGGTCAATCGCCTGCACGACATGCATAAAGATGAGGGTACCAATGTGCACTTTATGTCCCCCAATGTTTGCATGTGTTCCACCATGTTCCGCATTGATCCCCAACACCTGGCCTGGGTACTGGAGAACCTGGTCGAAGGTGAGGTGGTGAACCGGATTGTAGTGCCGGAGAAGGAAGCTGAAATGGCACGCCTGGCACTGAGTCGCATGCTTGAAGTTTCACCGTAGGCGCGGCTTCAGCCGCGAAGATATTACACTGCTTGAGATTCGCGGCTGGAGCCGCTGCTACAGAAATACTAAACGCAGATATCCCACTCGTCACGTTCATTCGCTACAATATCGCCATGCGTGAAGCGGTCGTATTAGTACATGGAATCTGGAGTAACGGCATGGACTTGTGGCGCCTGCGCCAGCAGCTGGCAGCGGCCGGTTACGAGTGCCATATCTTTAAATACCACATCTGGGGCAAGCCCCCGGCCAGTATTGCCAATCGCCTGCACCAGTTTGTTGAGAAACTCGATGCACCCGTCGTGCATTTCGTCTGCCACAGCTTCGGTGGCATTGTCTTGCTGCACATGTTCGACCAGCATCCCTTCAGCAGGAATGGCCGCATCGTATTACTGGGTAGCCCGGTGAATGGCAGTGTCGTTGGCAAACGCCTGTCAAAAGTACCGATCACACGCTGGACGCTGGGCAAGACCATTGACGCGGGCCTGCTTGGTGATGCGCCGGAATGGAAGGGCTGGCAGGATATTGGCATTATCGCGGGCACATTTCCGCTCGGGGTCGGACTCGTCGCCGGTGGCCCGGAAGCACCGCATGACGGCACGGTCTCCGTCAACGAAACCCGCCTCAAAGGGGCAACAGATTTCATTACCTTGCCGGTGAGCCATACCGGTATGCTGCTTTCAACGCGGGTCGCAGTGCAGGTGGCGACTTTTCTGCGCGCAGGCAAGTTTGGTGATGAAGTGGGCACACCGTTACTTGACGGGGCTGCTTAGTCTCGACTTTCAAGCCTCGTATTGCTCGATACCGGGCCATGTCCGACATGACCCGCCCGTCGCACAATGCTACACTTTGCGCCATAAAAATCATCAAGGGGTAAGCATAAGCAGGTAGTCATGGCTGGTCACAGTAAATGGGCGAATATCAAGCACCGTAAAGCGGCCCAGGATAAGAAACGCGGCAAAATCTACACCAAGCTCATTCGTGAAATCACGGTTGCGGCGCGAAGCGGCGGCGGTGGTGATCCATCAGCAAATCCGCGCTTGCGTCTTGCTGTCGACAAGGCGCTCGGCGCCAATATGAACAAGGATACGATTGATCGTGCAATCAAGCGTGGTACCGGCGAAGGCGATGATGCTAATTACGAAGAGGTACGTTATGAAGGTTATGGTCCTGGAGGCGCGGCCGTCATGGTCGATTGCATGACCGACAACCGCAACCGAACCGTATCTGAAGTCAGGCATGCGTTTACCAAGTCAGGCGGTAACCTGGGTACAGATGGCTCCGTGGCTTTCATGTTCGATCGCATCGGTATGCTCACTTATCCGGCTGGCAGCGATGAAGATGCGATCATGGAAGCGGCGCTGGAAGCCGGTGCTGAAGACGTGGATACGAACGATGACGGCAGTATTGAAGTGACCACTTCGTATGAGGGCTTCATGGAAGTCAAGGATGCGATGGCAGCCGCCGGACTCGAGCCAGAACATGCCGAGGTTATCGAAAAGCCGACAACAGAAACCGTGGTTTCCGAAGAAGATGCAGAAAAAGTCATGCGCCTGATCGATACACTTGAAGACCTTGATGATGTTCAGGACGTACACACCAATGCGGATTTCCCTGATGAAGTGCTGGCAGCCCTACAATAGGCGGAGTGCCTTTTGTCTTGATTAGAATCATAGGCATCGATCCTGGCTCACGGATAACCGGATACGGTGTTCTGGATACAGATGGCTTCCGCCATAAATATGTCACCAGTGGATTTATAAAAATCAACGGCGAATCGCTGGGTGATAAACTGGGTGTGATATTCACCGAGGTCAGCCAGATAGTTGATACCTGGAAACCCGAGTCTATGGCAATCGAACAGGTTTTCGTGAATCGCAATGTTGATTCGGCACTGAAGCTTGGACAGGCCAGGGGAGCAGCGATATGTGCAGGCGTTCAGGCAGAACTGCAGATAGGTGAGTACACGCCACGCACAATAAAAAAAGCGGTTGTCGGTAGTGGCTCCGCAGAAAAACAACAAATACAACAAATGATTCAACTTTTACTGGGGCTGGATGAACTGCCACAAAGCGATGAAGCTGATGCACTGGCGATCGCTGTCTGTCATGCGCATCACATCAAGGTGCGTTCCAGTGGTGTCGTCTCGGGAACACGACGGGGGCGCTGGGTTTGATTGGCCGTATTAAGGGCAAGCTCATTACCAGGCAGCCACCGGAATTGCTGGTTGATGTTAACGGTGTCGGTTACGAACTCGAAGCACCGATGTCGACCTTCTATCAATTACCCGCTGTCGGCGAAGACGTTATCCTGCATACTCACATGGTCGTGCGTGAAGACGCGCAACTGCTTTATGCATTCGCCTCGCTTGCCGAACGAAAAATGTTTCGCGATCTGATTCGTATCAACGGTGTTGGCCCCAAGCTAGGTTTGACGATTCTCTCGGGAATCAGTGCACAGGATTTTGCCCGCGCCGTGCAGGAAGGGGATGCGAGTGCGCTGACCAGTTTGCCGGGTGTCGGCAAGAAAACCGCAGAGCGCTTGATAGTCGAGTTGCGCGACAAGCTGGGCGATGAGTTTACGGGTATCAGTGATGATTCAGCGACTGCGGCTACCGGTATCGAACCAGTAGCCGCGAGCCCGGTCAGTGATGCCGTCAGTGCCCTCACAGCACTAGGCTACAAGGCACAGGAAGCGAGCCGCATGGTGCGTGCCGTGGACGCCAGCGGGCTTGAGACAGAAGCCATCATTCGCGCTGCGTTGCAGGGGGCTGTTAAAGGATAAGGTATGGCTGAAGATCGTATTATTGCACCGGAACAGACAGACGACGAAGTCGCGATTGATCGCGCCATTCGCCCGCAGTTACTCGATGATTACCGTGGTCAGCCGGCTGTGACCGAACAGCTGGAGATTTTTATCCCGGCTGCACGTGCCAGAAAAGAAGCGCTGGACCATTTGTTGATTTTTGGTCCTCCCGGACTGGGTAAAACTACGTTGGCACACATTGTCGCTAACGAGATGCAGGTCACCCTGCATTCCACCTCGGGTCCGGTACTGGAAAAACCGGGCGACCTCGCAGCGCTGCTGACAAATCTCGAGCCACATGACGTGCTGTTCGTTGACGAAATTCATCGCCTGAGCCCGGTGGTTGAGGAAATTCTGTATCCGGCGATGGAGGATCACCAGCTCGATATCATGATCGGTGAGGGCCCTGCGGCACGTTCAATCAAGCTTGATTTACCACCGTTTACCCTGGTTGGTGCGACCACGCGTGCCGGTTCACTGACATCACCATTGCGCGATCGTTTCGGCATCGTGTTGCGGCTGGATTTTTACTCGGCGCAGGACCTGACCCATATTGTGCAGCGTTCAGCCGATATCCTGAATGTTCAGATCGATGAAGCCGGTGCCGCGGAAATAGCCAAGCGTTCACGCGGTACGCCGCGTATATCCAATCGCCTGTTACGCCGTGTACGTGATTATGCCCAGGTCAAAGCTGATGGCACCGTCGATGCGGCAACCGCATCCGCCGCGCTGGAATTGCTGAATGTCGACCAGAGTGGTTTTGATGTCATGGACAGGCGCCTGTTGCAGGCCATCATTGAGAAATTCGACGGTGGCCCGGTTGGTGTAGAGAACCTGGCTGCAGCCATCGGCGAAGAACGTGACACCATCGAGGATGTCATAGAACCCTATCTGATACAGCAGGGTTTCCTGATGAGGACGCCACGGGGTCGCGTGGCGACAGCCAATGTGTACCGCCTGTTTGGTCTCAAGGTGCCCTCATCGATGAGCCAGGAACAGGTCACACTCGACCTGATCCAGGATAAATAATTGCGATAAAAACAAGAATTAAGCACTTTTAACTTTTCGGTTAAAAATGAAAAATCAAATTGAATTTAACTGGCCGGTGCGGGTCTATTATGAAGATACCGATGCCGGTGGTGTTGTGTATTACGCGAATTACCTGAAATTTCTGGAGCGTGCCAGAACAGAGTATTTGCGCTCGCTCGGATTTGAGCAGGACCAATTAAAACAAGAATACGGAATAATCTTCGCTGTCCATAGCCTGTCGATACAGTATCAGAAGCCCGCAGTGTTTAACGATGCGCTAACGGCCACTGCTGAGATCATCGATATAGGTAAGGCCAGGCTGACATTTAAACAAATGATTACCAGAGACTCAGATAACACGGGTATCTGTAGTGCAGAGGTCATGATAGCCTGCCTGCACGCAGATAAATTCACTCCCGCGCGTATCCCCGCGCATATCCTGGAGGCGATTCATGGAAGCTGATATGTCGCTGATCTCGCTGGTCAGTCGCGCCAGCGTGCTCGTACAGTTGGTGATGTTGTCGCTACTGGCCGCATCGGTGCTCTCCTGGACCATCATCTTTACCAAGTCAAAAGTACTCAAACTGGCACACGAAGAGGCGATGCGCTTCGAAGACCAGTTCTGGTCGGGTATCAATCTTGCCGACCTGTACAACCGCCTCAAAAAGAAAGGCGAAGAACGCCAGGGCATGGCACGCATTTTTGAATCCGGTTTTGCTGAATACGTGCGTTTGCACAAACGCACATCAAGCAGTGATGAAATGCTGATCGCCGGCGTACAGCGCAGCATGAAGGTGTCACTGGCACGTGAAGAAGACAAGCTCGAATCCAACCTGTCCTTGCTCGCAACCATTGGCTCGATCAGTCCTTATGTCGGTCTGTTTGGAACGGTATGGGGGATCATGCGTTCCTTCACCGCGCTGGGCTCGGTACAGCATGCCAGCCTCGCCATGGTCGCGCCGGGTATCGCCGAGGCACTGATTGCGACCGCAATGGGCCTGTTTGCAGCTATTCCGGCGGTCATAGCCTATAACCGCTACTCGGAAAAAGTCGACCGCCTGATGGGCTCCTACGAAAATTTCTCGGAAGAGTTCTCCAGCATACTCCAACGCCAGAGTACTGTAGAAGCCGACGCGCTTTCCAAAGAGGGTGAGTAATGCGCCGGGTCAGGAAAAGAAAGCCTGTCTCTGAAATCAACGTCGTGCCGTATATCGACGTGATGCTGGTGCTGCTGATCATCTTCATGATCACGGCACCGTTAATTCAGCAGGGTGTGGAAATCGACCTGCCGCAGGCGAGCGCTAATCCACTGCCACCCGAGCAGCGTGAGCCGCTGGTGCTGACGGTGAGCAAGTCCGGTGATTATTATCTGAATATCGGTGACGATATTGAAAAACCAATTACTGAAGAAGACCTGGTCAGGCGTGTATCCATCGTTGTTAACAAACACCCGGAGACACCCGTACTGGTACGCGGTGATGAACGTGTCGATTATGGCAGTGTGACCCAGGCCATGGTATTACTGCAAACAGCGGGTGTCGATAAGGTCGGTCTGATGACTGACCAGCCCGACCAGTAGCCACGGATTCCTTATCTATGGTGCGTAAAGGCAGTTTTATCGAGGTGGTCAAAAGGCACCCGAAATCCGTGGTGGCATCCGTTATTCTGCATGTTGGCCTATTGGTGTTCCTCAGTATCAGCCTGTCAACCAGTGAGGTACCCAAACCTGCTTCGCCTAAAGCGCAGACCGTTAAAGCAGAATTGGTCGATACAAAAAAAATCGAGGCGGAAAAGAAAAAACGTGAACAGGATGAGCTGAAGAAAAAACAGGCGATCGCCAAGCAGAAAAAGCTTGAAGAAGAAAACAAGCGCAAGGCTGCGTTGAAGAAAAAACAGGAAGCCGAGAAAAAGAAACAGGCCGAATTGAAACGTAAAAAGGAAGCCGAAAAGAAAAAGCAGGCCGAGCTCAAACGTAAAAAAGAAGCCGAACTCAAGCGCCAGGCCGAGCTCAGGAAAAAGCAGGAAGCCGAGAAAAAGCGCCAGGCTGAACTGGCCGAAAAAAAACGCCAGGAAGAAGCACGCAGAAAAGCTGAGCTGGAGAAGCAACGCAAACTGGAAGCTGAGCGTAAGCGTAAAGAAGAAGAGGCACGGCAGAAACGTCTTGCCGAAGAAGCCGAGAAGCGACGCAAGGCGGAAGAAGCCGAACTCATGGCGCGACTTGCGGAAGAGGAGCGCCGGCAGGCCGAGCATAACCGCATGCTGAATTCAAAAAGAGCCGAGTATGGTATGCTCATCAAAAATCATGTGACGAATAGATGGTTGCTTTCATCAACTGCCAAGGGCAACCAGTCATGCGAGGTTTACGTCAGGCAAACAATGAGTGGTGAAGTAACCAGTGTCAGCTTGCAGGCGTGTTCCGGTGATTCCGCATTCCAGCAGTCAGTTGAGAATGCAGTGTGGAGAGCATCACCGTTACCACCACCGCCACATCCGGAAGTGTTCGAAAGAGAAATACGTTTTTTATTCAGTCCGGGTTCCTGATTTGAAGTTTTGGAGAATGTAAGTTGGAAATCAAACGCTGGTTATTGATCGCGATAGTTGCTGTATTCAGCCACACCGCAAACGCTGTATTAAAAATTGATATCACGGAAGGCATTGAGGGCGCGACGCCGATTGCCGTAGTGCCGTTCAAGGTGGATGTACGAACCGGGCTGAAGACGGATATCGCGGCCATTGTAAGTTCCGATCTTGCGCGCAGCGGCATGTTCTCGCCGGTGGCCGAAACGGACATGATTGCGAGGCCGACAAGTCCTGTCGAGGTGGACTACAAAACCTGGCGTATCGCCGGCGTCGATCACCTGGTTATCGGTGAAGTCAAATCAACCGGCAAGGATCAGTATAAGGTTGAGTTCAGGCTGTTCAATGTTTATCGTGGTGAACAGGTGCTTGGTTACAGTTTTAATTCCAGCCGCACACATATCCGAACGACTGCACACCAGATCAGCGACCTGATCTTCGAAAAACTCACCGGATTACCCGGCGCATTCAATTCGCGCATTGCATACATCACTTCGCAGCGAACCAAAGGCAAACCCATCGAATACAAGCTGCAGGTGGCTGATACAGATGGCTACAATCCGCAAACCTTGTTGACTTCAAAAGAGCCCATCATGTCACCGGTGTGGTCACCTGATGGTTCGAAGGTAGCCTATGTCTCCTTCGAGTCAGGCCTGTCAGCGATTTTCAGTCATGATATTCGTACTGGATCGCGAGAAAAGATTGCTTCCTTCAAAGGCATAAACAGTTCGCCGGCCTGGTCACCCGATGGCAAAAAAATGGCGATGACTCTGTCAAAGGATGGCAATCCGGATATCTATATCATGACACTGGATAATAAAAAGCTCAGGCGCATGACATCACACTGGGCTATTGATACCGAGGCGGCGTGGATGCCGGACAGTCAGTCCATCGTGTTTACCTCCAGTCGCAGTGGTAAGCCACAAATTTATAGCCTGTCGTTAAACTCGGGTGCGCGTCCGAAGCGGCTGACGTTTGATGGTAAGTACAATGCGAATGCGAGTGTTTCAGCTGATGGCAAGGTCATTACCTTTGTCCACGGTGGTAATAATTCCTATAGAATTGCCACGATGGATCTGGAAAATCGTAGTATGCAGATACTGACTCAAGGTCCGCTCGACGAGTCACCGGATTTTGCACCGAACGGCACCATGATCATGTTCGCTTCTGTCGATAAAGGCAAGGCGGTACTGGCTGCAGTATCAACCGATGGCAGGCACAAGCATCGCCTGGCGCTGTCGGATGGTGAAGTAAGAGAGCCTTCCTGGGCTGCGAAAAGATATTAAATGTACCAAAAATAATTATTTATAAAATAAGATTTACTTAGGGGTAAGAAAATGATGAGTTTCGATTTAAACCAGATGGGTGCAGCGAGAAAGCTTCTGGTGGTTATTGCGTTTACGGCATTGATCACAGGTTGTGCCAAGGGAACCAAGCCTGATGCTGAAGGTGCTGTTGACGAGGGTGCTGCCGGGGCTGAATCCGGTGCCACGGTTGGTACGATTGGCGGTGATGCTTCATTTGCCGGCACTGCGCTTGAAGGTAAAGTGATTTCGTACGAGAAAGAGGCGATCAACGATCCCAACAACGTGCTTTCAATAAAGACTATCTATTTTGGTTTCGACAGCAGTGAAATCAGTGAAACTGATGTAGAAGTCATCAAGCATCATGGTAAGTATTTGTCACTGAATTCGGATGCGAGCATGCGTCTTGAAGGTCATACCGATGAGCGCGGTGCACGTGAATATAACGTGGCGCTGGCAGACCGTCGTGCGCAGGCTGTGAAGAAATTACTGTTATACCAGGGTGCCAGTGCTTCGCAGATCACCATCATCAGTTACGGCGAAGAAAAGCCGGCTGCTTTTGGTCATGATGAAGAATCCTGGTCACTGAACCGTCGAGCAGAACTAGTATACGAGTAAAGCAATGGCTAAATATTCCTCAATCCTTCTGGTTGCTTTGGCCGGCATGCTGTCAGTGCCGACATATGCTGCTACTGATGAAGAAATGCTGTCACGCATGAGTGTCAAAGAACGTCTCGAGCGTCTTGAGCGCATAGTTAGTTCTGACGTGATGCTTGAGCAGTCACAGCAACTCGAAGCGCTTAAGCAGGAAGTCTCGATGCTCAGGGAGCTATTAGAGGAGAAGGAATACGAGCTTGACCTGGTTTCACAGCGCCAACGTAGTCTGTATACCGATATTGATCGTCGCCTGAATAACCTTGAGGGCGGCACAAGCAGGACAGTGGTAGCGGCACCCGTGCCGCCACCCAGTTCATCGGCTGCTGCGGCCGGCGCTGCACCTGTAGCAGCAGTTCAGGATAAAGATGGCTCGCAACAATATTCGGCTGCATTTGAGTTGCTCAAGCAGGGCGAGTACAAGAAATCTATTGCTGCATTCGAAGCTTTTCTTTCCAGTTACCCGCAAAGCAAGTACGCTGACAATGCGCAGTACTGGCTGGGTGAGGCAAACTATGTGTCTCGTGAATATAAGAAAGCACTGGACGGCTTCCAGACACTCATCGCCAAGTACCCTGAAAGTTCAAAGATACCTGGTGCGCGTCTGAAAATCGGTTACACCTACTATGAGCTGCAGAACTGGTCAGCAGCAAAGGAAGCACTGACCCAGGCGGCCAAGCTGTATCCCGATACCACGGTGGCGGCCAAGGCCAATGAACGGCTGGCCCGCATCGCCCGCGAAGGCCACTGAGCGGCCCCATTAGCCTCAATACTGCGTTAAAAACCCGATTTATTTTGCTCATTTACTCATTGTAAACTCTGCAAATAAATCGGGTTTTTGCCTTGTCTTGAGTCAAATGGAAGCGCTCAGCACATCTGATATCGCATTTCTTGATTAATACATTTACTTTTATTATCTGAATGACGAATGACTGATACACAACGTCTACGTATCACCGAGATTTTTTATTCGCTGCAGGGTGAAGCGTTGACCGTGGGTATTCCAACGGTATTTATCCGCCTTACCGGGTGCCCGTTGCGTTGTCAGTACTGTGATACCACGTATGCGTTCAGTGGCGGCGAATGGATGACGTTTGATGACATTCTTGAACAGGTGCGCAACTATCGAACTCGCTATATAACCGTAACCGGTGGTGAACCGCTGGCACAAAAAAGCTGTAATGACCTCCTCACTGCTCTTTGTGATGAGGGTTACGACGTGTCGCTGGAAACCAGTGGTGCTATTGATGTATGTGATGTTGATGGCAGGGTGGTGAAGGTCATGGATCTGAAAACACCCGGCTCCGATGAAGAGGAGCGTAATCGTTATGAGAATATTCAGTGTCTGAATGAAAAAGACCAGGTGAAGTTTGTGATCTGCAGTGAATCAGACTATGACTGGTCGCGAAGCATGGTTGAGAAATATTCACTCGACCAACGCTGTGAAGTTTTATTTTCACCGAGTAATGAACAGCTTCAGGCCAGCGAGCTTGCAGACTGGATACTTCGTGACAACCTGCCGGTGCGCTTCCAGTTGCAGTTACATAAAATACTGTGGGGTGATCAGCCGGGAAAATGAATATGTCAGACAAACCAAAGGCCATAGTATTGCTTTCAGGTGGGTTGGACTCATCTACTGTGTTAGCAATAGCTTCTCAGCATTACAAATGTCACGCCATCAGTTTTGATTATCACCAGCGCGCAGAAATTGAACTGGTGGCCGCTGAAGCCATTGCGGTATCGTTTAGTGCGAGTCACCAGGTCATCAGGCTGGACGATGGTGTTATGGCTGGATCGGCGCTGACAGATACCAGTATCGCTGTGCCAGAGGCAGCAGAAGAGGGCATCCCGGTTACCTACGTACCGGCTCGTAATACCGTATTTCTGGCGCATGCACTGGCGATTGCCGAAGTGATGAATTCGTCTGATATCTTCATTGGCGTTAATGCCGTTGATTACTCGGGTTACCCGGACTGCCGACCGGAATATATCGAGGCATTTGAGAATATGGCAAACCTGGCGACCAGGGCCAGTGTCGAAGGTGCCCGGCTCAGGATTCATGCACCCCTGATCAATATGAGCAAGTCTGAAATTATCAAAACGGGCGTAGAACTGGATGTTAACTATGCCCTGACTGTTTCATGCTACCAGGCTGATGCAAAGGCCAGGGCCTGCGGCGTTTGCGACTCGTGCCGTCTCAGGCACGAAGGCTTCGTTGCGGCCGGAATAGCCGATCCTACGCGCTATCAGGAAGGCGTTGAATTGGGCTAGGTTGCCCTGATTTGGATTGTCTTTCGGCGCGAGTCCATGTATCATGCGCCGTCTTGAATTTTGTTGGATTCAGGCGAGGACAGGAGTCCGAGCGCCAAGATAGTTTCTATTCTCAGAATATGGGCCGTTAGCTCAGTTGGTAGAGCACCGGACTTTTAATCCGATGGTCCCGCGTTCGAGTCGCGGACGGCCCACCATTTCCCATGTCAAGACTGGCTTATTTAAGAACTGAAAAACCAGTCGTCAGACAGAAAAATGATCAAGCAAAAAAAACCCCGGCAAGCCGGGGTTTTTTTGTGTTGCAGTAAGTGATTACTTACGCTGGCTTGGACCGTTTACTTCCAGGCCATTACTCATGTAAGTATGGAAATACTCGAGAGCTTTGTACTCATCACTCTGTGCCTTGAATGGCTTGGCACGTACCTGCTTGTTACAACCGCCGTAACGACGATGCAGGGAACCCATGCCATCACCTTTCTTGGAAGCACCAGCCCACTTGTTACGGTAGACAGGGAAGCCGGTTGGATGCCCCAGCGCCGGGCTGAGGATATCTGCACGGATCTTGGCACCTGCATAGTGGTAGTGGCAGTCGGCACAAGCCATGTTCAGCTGGCCGCGTTTAGCATAAAAATGTTTCTTGCCGCGGTTGTATTGATCGATGGCTTTCGGATCATTCGGTATCTTGATATTGATCTTGTTACCGCGTGATTTGCTAGCCAGATATGCGCTGACGTATGTGATGTTACCTTTTTTCCACTTGTAAGGTTTTTCGCCGTTGTCTGTCAGACACTTGTTGATTGCGCCTTCCAGAGTAACGATTGAACCTGAGCCACTGTCGAAATAAGGATAGTTCTGGCGAATTCCTTTCTCATAGTTCGGGAAGCAGTCAGCAAAACCTTTGCCGTTGGCAAATTTCTTGTTGAACAGTTCTTCACCTTTATCTATGTAGATTTCATAAGAAGGAAATTCTTCAAACGCTTCCCATTGTTCGCGTGAAGCAGGATCGATTGAATAAACGCCATTGATAAAATCATCTTTCGGTGTATCAGGGAATTTCTTGTAGAAATGATCCCTGAAGTCATTCAGATCCGACTCAGGTGACGCTTGCCCTGCAACTGGTAGTGCTAC
Organism: Gammaproteobacteria bacterium; assembly: GCA_029287435.1. Classification (GTDB taxonomy): domain Bacteria; phylum Pseudomonadota; class Gammaproteobacteria; order SZUA-229; family SZUA-229; genus JABDQW01. Next base: position 4,365 of record JARFRD010000184.1, on the reverse strand, counting down.
CAGGCATGCAGCGGTTAGGACGTTAGCAATTGTTTTCATTGTTCACCCTTTGGTTATTATTTAAAAGTAAATTCAGCTGGATTGCTCCAGGAATTACTTAATCTTGCCTTCAAGAGAGTCGCTTGCGCCTTTGTTATCCACCCAGCTGATCTTGATGGAGTCACCAGACTTTGCACCACTGAACTTGAATGACAGGAACGGGTTCTTGGAAATTGCACTTCCCCATTCTGCGCCAAGTACAGTTTTGCCACCGTGCTCACAAGTTACTTCCTGAATGAATTCAGCCGGAATCATCTTGCCTGACTTCTTGTCTTTGCGCAGGCCAGTTTCCATTGGGTGGCTGATCAGGCACTTAACAGTTGCAACGCCATCTTTGGCTTTTGCTCTCAATTTGATTGATTTTGCCATGTTACTAATTACCTCAAACTTAATTATCGATTAACCGCCACAACCACCAATGGTGACCTTGACTTCTTTCCTGGTGCTGTACAGTTTGCCACCGGCCTTAACAACTGCGATGACGTCAGATGTTTTACCCATCTTCACGCGAGTTGAAATATAACCTTCAGTGTCAGGTCCAAAGGCATAGCTTGAAGTCAGTGGAGTGTTGTTGTTGGCAACCAGGATGCTCATGTTGGTTGTGCCATCGATACCACTGGTAACAGTAATCGGCACTACAGCACCGTTCTCAGCGATATCAGGTGCTTTCAGCTTGATTTTATCGCTTGCGGTTGTATCTGAACTTCCCATTGCACCAGCAAGGGCAGCATTTGTATCTTTTGCTTCAAAAGCTTCTTTAGACCATGCAGCCATGACAGCCTTAGGTGTCAGCAGGCCAGCACTTACAGCAGCGCCAACGGCGCCCGCAGCCAGTGAACCTTTGAGCAGTACTCTTCGATTTTGATTCATCTATCTATTCCTCTAACTACTACTATTACAATGTGTATATGAATTTTGTGATCTTGTCTATCTCGCTATCCGTTAATACACCATGCGGCCCGAATGGGATCATGATGGTATTCGGGTTCTTTTCAGTAGCATCATAGATCTGAGCTCTGAGAACCTCGACATCAGGGAAACGTGCTTTCATAGCAACCAGCGGTGGTCCGATGTTGCCAGCAAGTGTTCCACCTTCAATCATGTGACATGCGAGGCAGTTGCCTTTCTTTCTGTCGAATGCAATTTTCTTGCCTTCTGCTATGTCAGCGTCTTCAGCTGCATTAACAGCGAGTGGTGTCAAACCGAGGCAACCAATCAAGGTAGCTACGGAGACTGTGGTCTTGATCAAATGTGCTTTCAGCCGCATTTGCTCTCTCCTCCAGGGTATTATTATCAATAGGAATGTTCTAATTGAACAAGGATATATAGCATACACGCTAGAAACCTTATGACAACCCAAAACCCAAAAAAAATCGTAGTGTTAATCAGTATTATTAACAAGGACTTATATAAGAGTTTGGTAATATAACGTACATAGCGTTTAAACTATTTACTGAGACTGTTGTAAGCGCAATTTATTCAAACTTTTTTATCTGTATTGTGCTTTTACTGCTTCGAGTAGTTCTTTCTTTTTCGCTTCCAGTCGTACTTTTGATGTAGAACTCAAATCATCCTGATCCAGCGCGTTTTGATATTGCTGTAATGCGAGTTCATTATAACCCTGCATAAAATACTGGTTTCCGGTGGCTTCGAGTGCGGCACTTACCTGGCCATTTAAATAATAGGATTTAGCCAGTGTCTGGTAGACAATCGCAGTTTCATCGGTTTGCAATTGCCTTAACAACAGTTCAATGCTTTTTTCAGGTTGCCTGGTGCTGTTCAGCGCTTTGGCATATGCGATGGTTACCGGAAGGTATCCCGCATAGAGTTCATTCATTGTTTCCAGCAGTTCGATTGCCTTACCCATCTGGTTATTCGCATGATATGCCTCAGCCAGTGCGAGTTTGATCCATGGATGTTTATGCTCTTTCTGCAGGGGCTCAAGAATCTGGATAGCTTTTTTAGGTTGATTGGTGCGTGTATAGCCAATGGCTCTTAAATAACGCGAGATGGTGGAGTCATATTTTTCATTCTGTTCAATGAGTTTTCTGATGCCATTGTTGGAGCTGGTGAGTACAGCCAGGCGAGCCTTTGCAAATGAAAAATCCAGGCTATCCTTGGGCAGGCTTGCGTGCTCAGGTTTGATTCGGTTTTTTGCTTCGGTGACACGGTTGATATCCAACGGGTGAGTTCGAATATACTCGATTTGCAGACCACTACTGTTATCCAGCAGGTGTTCGAAGAACTCAACCATGCCATCCGGATTAATATCGGCTTTGACGAGTAAGCCAAAACCGATTCTGTCTGCCTCGTACTCGTTCGTTCGTGTGAAGTTGACTTGCGCCTGCTGGGTACCGGCAAGACCACCCATTAACACCGCCTGACCAGCCGTTGAATCTTGTGAGCCAACCAGAATAGCGGCAATCAGCGTGGCGATATTAGCGACCACAGTATTACCTGATTCATCAATCATGCGCGCGAGGTGACGCTGGGTAACGTGCGAGATTTCGTGGGCAAGAACGCTGGCCAGCTGGCTTTCGTTATCAGCATCAAGCATCAGGCCGCTATGGACGCCGATATAACCTGCAGGTAATGCGAACGCGTTGATCACCGGTGACTGCACAATGAAAAAAGTGAACTCGCGACCTGCTTCATCAGATTGCGTAACCAGTTTTTGCGCCAGGCTTTCAAGGTAGTAATTCAGCTGTATGTCATCAACGATAGGCAGGCTTGCCATTAATGAGCGGTAATAGGCCAGGCCCAGCTGTGCTTCTTCGCGACTATTAATACTGCCCAGTGTCGGGTCACCCAGGGTGGGTAACTCGGCCAGAGTGGTCGAAGAAAACAACAGCAGTGACAACAGCAGTTTTCTTGCGAGGCGAAACAGCAGAAAATCAGGAGATAAATGCATACCTAATCAAGACAGCTGGTCAGGTCAAAAGTTGAGCTTTATTTGAGGCATTGTTACTGGCTTGCCTTTTAGAATCTTATCCATTATATATGGGGCTGTTTTCGCAGCACACAAGTGCTATTTGATTATCACTCATTGCAGGAGTCTAGACTGTGGCAGATTATGATGAAGAATTAGATGCAAGCGGCCTGAATTGTCCGTTACCTATTTTGAGAGCTAAAAAAGCCCTGGCAGGTCTTGATGCCGGCAAAGTGCTGCGCATTGTGGCAACAGATCCGGGTTCTGTAAAGGATTTCGAGGCGTTCGCGAAACAAACGGGTAACGAGTTGATGGAATCAACAGAAGAAGACGGAAAATTCTGCTTTTTGATGAAAAAGGCCTGACCTTGTGACAGATTTCTGGTATAAAAGCCCGGCATTGCCGGGTTTTTTTTGGCAATTCAACTACTTAATAAGTATATTAAAAAATAATAATATGCCAAATTGACAGTCATGTTCAGTTCAACTGGTTAATAAGGCTACATAAGTAGTTAATAACGTATACGTCTTTTTATATTTTAATTTCTGGAGACAACATAATGAATTTTGAATTACGCAAATCCCTGCTGGCTGTTGCCGTATCAGGTTTACTGGCAGCGCCAGCTGCGAATGCGACCAATGGCTATTTCATGCACGGCTATGGTAGTAAGGAAAAGGGCATGGCTGGTGCCGGTGTTGCATACAACCATAACGATGCCATGGCGGCCGCAACCAACCCGGCAGCAATGGCATTTGTAGACCAGCGTCTGGATTTAGGCTTACAGATTTTTGCACCATCCCCGCGTAGTTATACCGTAACCGGTAATCCACCAATTCCGGTAGGCACACCATACGGTCCAATCCCGGGTTTATGTCCTGATCCTAATGCAGTGCCATGTCAAACAGCTTTTAGCGTTCTTCCAGGAAGTGTCGAGAGTGAAAACGATATGTTCCTGCTGCCGCATTTTGCGTACAACCATTTGCTTAGTGAAAAAACCACTGTAGGTATCGCGATTTACGGTAATGGTGGCATGAACACAGAATATGCAACTGGCGGTGCGCGTCTGGTAGATGCAAACACTGCAAGTCCCACTTTCGGTACCTATCAGGATTTCCCTGGTACATATGGTGCGGGCACTGCGGGCGTAAACCTGGAGCAGATGTTCTTCAACTTCAATGCCGCCTACAAGCTGAATGACAAGCACTCTGTTGGTGGTAGCCTGCTGGTCGTCGGTCAGCGCTTCCGCGCCCAGGGTTTGGAGAACTTCAGTGGTTTCTCTCTTGATCCTTCAAACTTATCGGGTCACGTAAATTCCACGGTGTTCGGTTTTGTCGCCAAGCTTGGTTACCAGGGTGAGGTATCTGACGGTATTCGCCTGGGTATCAGCTACCAGTCCA
>JARFRD010000161.1 GCA_029287435.1 Gammaproteobacteria bacterium | reverse complement strand
AATGACAACATAAACACACTCTGCGACCTCTGCGCCTCTGCGGTTAACTAACCGTTTAAACTTGTCATTATGTCTAATTAATAATACTAACCACCTCATCACCGCAGTGAGTAATTCAGTTCTTCTTAATATTCAGATTTAATGTTGTACAGCATAAATTGATTGTGTTATCAAAAACGGCTGATTAATATATCTGTTCTTGTGATAAATGAAGTACGGAGCTGTAATGGCAGAGCGTGAAACCGGTACGGTTAAATGGTTTAACAATGCCAAGGGATTTGGTTTTATTGAAAGAAAAGACGGGGATGATGTTTTTGTCCACTACAACCAGATTCGTGGTGATGGTTATCGTTCATTGAGCGATGGTCAGCAAGTTGAATTCAGTGTGACTAAAACTGAAAAGGGTTTTCAGGCCGAGGACGTAGATCCGTCCTAAACACCCGTAAGGGTACCCTTTATTCTTTATCGAGTTTCTTACGGGCAGCTAATGTCACCTTGCCTGTGCGCGTACGATCATGTCTTCGGCATGTGCCAGCGATTGCTTGGTAATCTCGACGCCACTTAACATGCGCGCAATTTCTTCGATACGCTCGTTCTGATTGAGCGGGTATACGTTCGTCCTTGTTTGTTCCTGTTTTGACATTTTCTGTACGCGCAAATGCTGGTGTGCCTGTGAAGCCACCTGCGGTAAATGCGTGATGCATATCACCTGGTTGGTTTTTCCGAGTAGTCGAAGCTGCTGTCCAACTATCTCGGCGATGCCGCCACCAACACCACTATCAACTTCATCAAAAATCATGGTGGGGATACGACATTGCGAAGCGGTTATCATTTGAATCGCCAGGCTGATACGGGCGAGCTCGCCGCCGGAGGCTACCCTTGCAAGCGGTTTGCAGTTCTGTCCGGCATTGGCGCTCACTGTAAATTCAATCTTATCAATGCCGTTAACTGAAACGATGCTGTCATCACTGTTGATCACGATTTCAAACTGACCGCCTTTCATTCCCAGTGTTTGCATGGCAGCGGTAATTTCCTTATTCAGTGCTTTCGCGGCTTTCTTGCGACTTTTACTGAGCTTGGTTGCCGCTGTTGTGTATTTCTGTTGCAGTGCTTCATGCTGCTGTCTCAGTTCATCCAGAGTTTCATCAGCGTGCGTAATTTGATTGAGCTCATCGGCAAGCTGCTGATGAATGACTGGCAGTTCCTCAGGCTCTACCCGGTGTTTCCTGGCAAGATCGAGAATGCTCTGGATACGTTGTTCTATACTGGCAAGCTCGGCAGGATCAAGTTCTACAGTGTCACTGTAGCCACGTAAATGTGAGACTGTTTCTTCTAGCTGGACAATGGCTTCCTGCAACATGTCGACACCGGGCTGTACTGCGTTATCGATCTCGGCGATTTCAGACAGGGAAGAAAGCTGATGTGAAAGCATTGACAGGATGTTCGCTTCTTCATTGTTGTATAAGTCATCAATCGCCTGGTGAACTGCGCTGCTGATCTTTTCTGCATGGGCCATGCGCGCGTGTTTGTCATCAAGTTCAGCATACTCGTTGTCGGCAAGTGCCAGCGCATCCAGTTCCTGTGTCTGGAAAGAAAGCAGGTCAATGCGGTTGTCACGGTCCGCAGTATCCTGTTCCAGTTGTTGCAGTCGTTCAGCTGTTTCTGTCAGTTCAGCATGCAGCTGTTCAACATCATCGAGCAGTTGCGCATGGTTTGCATAGTCATCGAGTAACTGGCGTTGCGCCGGACCTTTCATCAGCGACTGATGTTCATGCTGTCCGTGGATGTCGATAAGTAATTCACCCAGCTGACGCAGTGTTTGCACATTGACCGGCGTGCCATTGATAAAGGCGCGTGAGCGACCGTCTCTTGAAACACGTCGACGCAGGATGCACTCGTCATCCTGATCAAGACCCTGTTCTGTCAGCCAGCGATTGGCGTCGGTAATATTTTTAGTATCGAAACCAGCGGTAATGTCAGCGTGATCGCAGGATTGTTTAACAGCGTCACTGTCGGCACGGTCACCCAGTACCAGGCCGAGTGCACCGAGAAGAATAGATTTACCAGCACCGGTTTCACCGGTGAGAGCAGTCAGCCCCGATGAGAAATCGAGTTCCAGTTTGTCGATGATCGCATAGTTGCTGATTGTCAGGCTGGTCAACATAAACTTACGTCGAGGTTTGGCTATTGTTATGTCCGGGCATCTTGCTGCAGCTGGTAGAGCAGTTCAAGAGCTTCCAGTGGTGTCAGGTTATCAATCGATAATTCCTGCAGGCGGTCTATGACAGGATGCGGTCGATTCGAGAACATCTCCAGTTGGCCGCTGTCCTGGTGGGTTTCAACAGAATGCTGTTCCAGTTCGATCAGTTTTTTTCTTGCCAGCTGAATGGCTTCAACGGGAACGCCGGCGAGCTGGGCCACCTGCAGGCCATAACTCTGGTTTGCCGGACCCGGTTTTACATTGTGCAGAAACACGATTTTGTCATCATGCTCAACGGCATCGATGTGTACATTGCGAATGCCGGACATTTCATCCGGTAAAGCCGTTAATTCGAAATAGTGCGTGGCGAACAGGGTGTACGATTTGTTTTTGGTTGCGAGGTGATGTGCGCAGGCCCAGGCCAGTGACAGACCATCGAAAGTACTGGTGCCGCGCCCGATTTCATCCATGATCACGAGACTGTTTGCTGTAGCATTGTTCAGAATATTTGCAGCCTCAGTCATTTCAACCATGAAAGTGGAACGGCCGCTGGCGAGGTCATCGGAAGAACCGATGCGGGTAAATATGCGATCAATGGGACCGATGCGTGCACTCTCAGCGGGTACATAACTGCCGATGCAGGCGAGTAACACGATGAGTGCAGTCTGGCGCATGTAAGTCGATTTACCACCCATGTTAGGGCCGGTGATGATATTCATCCGCTGCTTTTCACTGAGAAGGGTGTCGTTAGGGATAAAGCCTTCATCACGGACCTGTTCAACCACTACATGACGGCCAGCTTTAATATGAATACCAGGATCGTCAGTAAGCTCAGGACAGTTATAATTCAGCGATTCAGCACGTTCGCTAAGATTGGTCAGGCAATCGAGTTCACTGATGCCATGAGCACATTGCTGTAACGCCTGCAGCGATAGCAACAATTTATCGAGGAGTTCGTCGTACAGAGATTTTTCGAGTGCCAGTGCGCGCTCACGGGCACCGAGTACCTTGTCTTCATACTCCTTGAGTTCAGACGTGATAAAGCGCTCGTTGTTTTTCAGTGTCTGACGACGTACATATTCTTCAGGCACCTGTTCTGAATGCAGACGACTGATCTCGATGTAGTAACCGTGCACCTTGTTGTAACTCACCTTGAGTGTCTTGATACCGGTACGTTCACGTTCGCGTTGCTCGAGCTCGACGAGGAACGAATCCGCATTTTTACCCAGCACACGCAGTTCATCGAGCTCGCTGTTATAACCTTCTGCAATCACGCCACCATCACGCAGAACCACCGGAGGGTTCTCACGGATAGCTGCTTCCAGCAGTAATACCGTTGCCGGGTGTTCGCCGATTTCGTTGGCGAGATTCTTCAGCATGGGTGAGTGACATTGCTGCAGGCTCAGTTGAATTTCAGGCAGAGCTTTCAGCGACAGGCGCAAAGTATCAAGATCGCGTGGTCGTGCAGACTTGAGCGCCACGCGGCTCATGATGCGTTCAATATCGCCAATTGCCTGCAAGTGTTGACGAATGTCGACGAAGTATCCTGTTTCCAGCAATTCGCCAATGCACTGGTGACGCTCACGCAGCAGGGTGGTATGGCGTATCGGGTTTTTCAGCCAGCGCCGCAGGCAGCGACTACCCATTGAGGTCACCGTGTTATCGATAATCGAAGTCAGTGTATTTTCAGTCCCACCTGAAAGATTGAACTCGATTTCCAGGTTTTTACGGCTGGCCGCATCGAGCAGTACCGAATCATCGCTGGTTTCAAACCGTATCGAGGTAATGTGCGGTAAAGCGGCGCGCTGGGTATCGCGGACGTACTGCACCAGGCAGCCAGCCGCCATGATCGGATTAACCAGTTCTTCACAGCCAAAACCGCTGAGATCGCGCGTGCCGAACTGCTCGTTCAGGATGCGTTTCGCGGTATCCAGTTCGAACCACCATGGCGGCTGGCGGTGCAGCGCACAGGACAGTGAACGTTTTTCGAGATGGTCATGCAGCAGGTCATCTTCAGAGACCAGAATCTCCGCCGGTTGCAGGCGTTCGATCTCGCTGTCCAGCATTTCGTATGAATCGAGCTCCATCAGGCTGAAGCGGCCGGATGTGATATCAAGGCAGGCGACACCGATGATATTCGTGGCATCTTTTTGCGAAGAAAATACCGACAGCAGCAGGTTGTCCCGGCGTTCGTCGAGCATGGCTTCGTCGGTTACCGTGCCAGGTGTGACAATGCGTAATACTTCACGCTCAACCGGGCCCTTGCTCGCAGCCGGATCACTGGTCTGTTC
>JARFRD010000147.1 GCA_029287435.1 Gammaproteobacteria bacterium | reverse complement strand
GTCTAAATATCGTGAATCACTACCACAGTTAAGCGACAAACTATTTCTTACAGACGGTGGACTTGAAACAACACTGATTTTTCATGGCGGCATTGAATTACCCTACTTTGCAGCTTTCGATTTAATGAGAACTATCGAAGGTGAGCAGTGCCTGAAAGATTACTACCTCAAGCATGCAGGTATAGCGATTGATAACGGTGTCGGCTTCGTGCTGGAAAGTGCTACCTGGCGTGCGAGCAGGGATTGGGGCGAACGCATGGGTTACTCCGATGTTGCGCTGGATGCGGTTAATCGGCAGGCCATTGAAATGCTAACAGGACTGCGTGAAGAGCTGGAGACACCCGAGTCACCGATGGTCATCAGTGGTTGTGTTGGTCCCAGGGGAGACGGTTACGATCCTGAATTCTTCATGACTACTGACGAAGCAAAGGCCTACCATAGACCGCAAATCACTAGCTTTGCATTAGCCGGGGCAGACATGGTAACCGCGATGACAATTAACTATGCAGAAGAAGCTATTGGTATCGTGCAGGCGGCTTCTGAAGAGAATATACCTGTTGCCATATCCTTTACCGTAGAAACTGATGGCAAGCTGCCTACAGGTCAATGCTTGCAGGATGTAATAGAAAAGGTAGATGCTGAAACAGGTTCGGCAGTGGCTTATTACATGATTAACTGTGCGCATCCATCCCACTTTGATCAAGAGTTGACGGGTAAGGCTGCGTGGCTAAAACGTATAAAAGGTATACGTGCTAATGCGTCATGTAAAAGTCATGCGGAACTGGATGAATCTACGGAGCTTGATGATGGTAATCCTGTCGAGCTTGGGGAACAGTACAAGGCGTTTAAGCAGAGGCTGCAACAATTAACGGTGTTTGGTGGCTGTTGTGGTACCGATCATCGCCACGTAGAAGAAATCTGTAAATCGACTGCAGCTATCTAGCTTGTTGATGTTATTGCGGCCTCAATATTAGGGAGTGATTGTACAGGCGGGTTGCAATGTAAATAATAGTCGGGATTAGCATAAGCTTATCCCGACTATTTTGATTCTATGGTTTGGTCGGGTCAGTGAAATTGAATGAGAACGTAAAGTAGCCGCCGAGTGCCTGTTCAATTTCAGCATAACTGAAGTTGACCGAAGGTGGCATTGCCCAGGTGCTACAGGTGATTTTTATAATGTCAGTACCTTTCTCAGAGCCGAGATAGATTTCTGTTGAATAGAAATATATGTTAGGTCGAGAAACCCAGCCTTCATCATCTTCCGTGCGAAGAATATTAAATATCTCGGGTTCTATTGTTCTTGGCCCAAAATCTCTGAAATTTATCCGGCAGGCGACAACGTAATTGTTTCTCTGTTTCTCTGTGGTGAGTTTGCCGGATTGAATCATTACATGCGTGTTACCTTCAGCAATATCGAGATTCTTGTTCAAGGACAAGGTAGAGCCCGGCGGCACTCTGAAGGAGAGCGATTTCGGATTGTCAGATGGAATGGACTGGCATGCGGAAAGAAGTATTGGTAACAGCAGGAACGTCGCAAGTCTCATTGGATTGTGCCTCGTCTGTTGATACAGCGGTTGTGCTGTTTGTGCCGGGATGGTTTATTCTAGCAACTCAGGGTGCGGGCGAAACAATAATTTTACCTTTGTCCCATAAGTAGGCCTGATCAGCTGGATTCAGCTTGTTGTAGCTCATGATGGCGTGCAGGCTTTTGACATACTCGATGCCGCGTTCGGAATATTTATCCAGTGTTTTAGCCAGGTCCCATCCAGTGGGCTGTTTCTCCTGTTGGCGGAAGACAGCGCGTTTTTGCCGCATGCGTTGATAGGCGTTGTGCGTATTCAGGTTTAGCATGTAGGCTTCTATAGAGGCCTGGGGTGATTCAAAAGCAGCTATGCCGTAGTTGCCGAGTTCTGAGCGTTGATCTTTTGGTTTGATACCTTTACCGCTAAAGTCCCATTGGCCAAACAACGAATTACCCTGAACCGCAAAACGCGATGTACCCCAGCCACTTTCTTCGGCTGCCTGTGCCAACGCCAGTGAAGGTGGCACTATATCGACACGCTTTTTGAGTTCAGTTAGCGCGGGTTTGTCGAGTTTATCATTCTCATTTTTTATGACTCTGTATTTAACGGCAAGCGCTGCCACCCACTCGTTGTCATCGATGTCATTATTATCGATTGACTTCAACAAGCGTTCTCTCTCGTTCATGATTTTTTCGTTGGCTTGCAAGATACCCGAGCCGGTCAGGCGAAAGAAAATATTTTTCTTGTCGCTGATTGGAATCGTCCGGGTAACTTTCTGCCAACGCTGAGGAATATGAGTAAGCTCTATACGAGGTACTTCACGGATGCCGGCTTGCCATTGTTCAGCGGTATAGCCGATTTCATTAAATAATTGCAGAACATCATGATAGTTTTTTGATTCGACGGTGCGGATAATGGCTGTATCACAAAAAGCGGGCTGTATTCCGCTCAGGGCGGTTAAAGCAGCACAAAGCAGATGCCTGGGCAGATGTTTGGCAGGTATTAACATTATTGGTCTGATTTATTATTTATTCTTCGTTTAACGCAGCAACTTGTTTTTCCAGCTGACGTACTTGCTTGCGAAGCTCAACCAGTTTATGTGCAACTGCAGAATTCCTGAAGTAATCTTTGACTGGCTGGATTGGTGTTCCAGCGTACACGCCGGGTTCGTCAATATTATTGATCACACCAGCGCGTTGTACAAGGGTAACATCGTCTGTGACTTTTACATGGTCAGTAATGGCGCATTGCCCGCTAACGATGACGCGTTTACCAAGTGTGCTGGAGCCGGCAATACCTGTTTGAGCTACGATTATGCAGTCTTCGCCAATATCGACATTGTGTGCGATGTGGCATAGCGCATCGAATTTGCAGCCCGCACGTATCCGGGTTTCAGCCGAGGCAGCGCGGTCAATATTGCTGTTAGATCCGATAACCACGTCATCTTCGATAACGACCTTGCCGGTTTGAGGTATACGGTGGCTTCGTCCTTTGTCATCCTGGGCGAAGCCGAAGCCTTCCATGCCGACGACACAACCAGACTTGAGCGTGACGCGATTGCCGAGTTCACAGGCATACGACACGACCACATTGGGATGCAGAATACAGTCCTCACCGATTACAACGTCCTGCTCCAGTACAGTATTAGCCTTGATGATGCTTTTATTTCCAACAGTAACATTACGGCCGATAACAACACCGGGGCCGATGATGACATCATTGCCAAGTTGTGCCGAATCATGAATTACCGCTGATGGATGTACCTTGTCCCATTCGATGTCGCGGTGGTCACGATCCGCATGAGCCTGGCAAATTAATGCCTGGGCCAGTCGAACGTTTTTGCTTGTCATGACAGCGGTGGATTCCAGTGTGCTGAATCTGTCCGCCAGTTTTTCATGGGTTACGATGGCTGCCGGTTGTGTGTTCAGCGCCTGTTCGGTAAAACTGGCGTCACTGACAAAAACCAGCGAGGATGATGTGCTGTTCTCAACCGGATCGATACTCGATATTTCTGTGTCAGGCCCGGTCGATTTATCAAGGATGCCCTGTGCATGAAAGTCTTTGAAAATCTGGCTGGCCTTGATGTTCATCGTTTTACCTGAAGAGTTCTGATATGTGGCGTGCCGTTGACTGGATATCCTGTGCTGCAAACAGCCCGCTTATGAGTGCTGTCATGTCAGCACCGGCATTGACCACATCTTCTACATTGCTGCTGTCTATACCACCGATGGCACACACGGGAATAGAGAGTTGTTTTTTTGCTTCCGTGATCAGGTCGGTACCCGCAGTTGCGGCAGCGGGTTTGGTTGGCGACGCAAACATGGTGCCGAAGGCAACATAATCAGCGCCAGCCTGTTCAGCTTCCAGCGCCTTGTGCAGCTGGTTGTAACACGAAATGCCAATAATAGTGCTTTCGCCGAGCATCTTTCTGGCTTCATCGATGCTGCTGTCGTCTTTGCCGAGATGAACGCCGTGTGCGGCAACAGATCCCGCCAGCTCGATGTCGTCATTGATAATGAGTGCGGCACCATGAGTCTCGCACAGGGCTTTCAGCAGAGATGCCTGTTCGAGTCGTTTGCTGCTGTCTTTGCTCTTGTCGCGGTACTGGATAATGGTGGTGCCACCAAGCAGGGCGCGCTCCAATGTGTTTGAGAATTCATCTGGCGCGATAAGTTTTTCATCGGTAATCGCGTACAGTCCGCGGAGTGGGCTTGCTTTCACGGAGCGCTTATTTCATCCAGAAGAAGCGGTTGGGGTGAAACTGCCCCATGCCGATACGTTTTCCATGTACGAGTGTTTTATGTGTGTAGTCCAGGGCCTGGCCAACGGCGCTTTCAATTTCATTCGAGGTCGCGAGTAATGCAGCCAGGCTCGATGCCAGGGTGCAGCCTGAACCGTGGTATTTATGTGGCAGTCTTTCGTAGTGGTAACGCTTGAGTTCTCGGCTGCCGGAGTACAGGATGTGTACCACATCGGATGTCTTGCCGTGTGTGCCGGTTAGCAGAATGTAATCAACATCGGATTCAAGCAGGCCGATGGCCGCAGCGGCTGGTGTGTCAGAACCGGGTGCCAGCTGATGCACTTCGAACAGGTTCGGTGTCAGTATGGTTGTGTGTGGCAACAGCATGGTACGGACCACGCTCGGTAGTTCCGGTGTACTCAGGGCGCCGTCTTTTTCGGTAGAGAACACCGGGTCATAAACGACCTTGATATCGGGGTAGTCCATGAGGATGGTATGGATTGCCTGCGCGATTTCGGCGCTACCGACCATGCCAATCTTGATCACACTGATTGGCATGTCCTCGAGGACTGCGCGCGCCTGTTCGATGATCAGGTCGGCCGGCATCGGCGCAAATGACATCACGTCCTGGGTATCCTGTACGGTAGCCGCGGTAATAATCGGCGCGCACAGTGCGCCCTGGCTGCTAATAGCTTCCATGTCAGCCATGATACCGGCGCCGCCGGAAGGGTCCAGGCCGGAAAAACAAAGAACGATGGGATTCTGGTCACTTGTCACGAGGTACAGTTTATTCCTGATTCCATGAATGGCAAGCACCAATTTCAGTATTGGGAATATTACGAGTCTGACTGTGGTTTTATTGATTCGCAGGTATGTACAATAGCGGCTCACTACTGATTAAAAAATATTGGGAGCAGAGTATGGCGTTGCAGAAATGGGTTTGTAACATTTGCGGCTACGAGTATGACGAAGAAAAGGGTGACCCGGATCATGGCATCGAGCCGGGCACACGCTGGGAAGACGTACCAGATGACTGGGAATGTCCGGAATGTGGCGCAAAGAAATCCGAGTTTGAGATGGTGTCTGCCTGAGCACCATGTCTGCAACTGGCCTGCATTCAGCGGCATTCCTTGATCTGTCGACTTTTGGTCATGCCGACCTGGATTTGAGCGGGCTCGAGCAGAGCGTCGATCGGTGGCAGTGGTTTGAACTCATCAATGATGATGAACTGGCAAGTGTGCTTGGCTCAGCTGAAGTGCTGGTCAGTAACAAGGTATTCCTCGGGCGCGAGCATTTCGAACAGGCGAAACAGCTCAAGCTGATCTGCATTGCTGCGACCGGTACTAATAATGTCGATCTTGAGGCGGCAGCTGATCACGGTATCGATGTGTGTAATGTGCGCAGTTATGCCACGCCATCAGTGGTGCAGCATGTGTTTACCCTGTTGTTATCACTGACAACGCATTACGACGAATACACGCGGGATGTTAAAGCCGGTGAATGGAGTCGAAGCCAGCGCTTTTGCCTGCTGGATTACCCGGTACGTGAACTTGCGGGTAAAACCATCGGTATCGTTGGCTATGGTGAGCTGGGTAAGGCGGTCGCTGCCATCGCCGAGGCGTTTGGCATGCAGGTGCTGATCGCTAAAAGAAAAACACAGGACAACCGACCGGGCAGGCTGGATCTGCATGCGCTGTTACCCCGGGTCGATGTGTTGTCCCTGCATTGCCCGCTGAATGATGATACCCGCGGCAT
>JARFRD010000145.1 GCA_029287435.1 Gammaproteobacteria bacterium | reverse complement strand
GTTAAGAATGACCAACAGCACTATCTGATGGTGCGCGATGGTGCTACTACATTACTGTTCAATGTCCCGAACGTGCGCAGCCAGCGACAGGGGTTCAAGGGATGGTATCCACTTCTAATATTGCTGTTTCTTTTGCTGATGCTGTATTTCGCGACACGCCGCCTGTTTAGACCCATCGATACTATCAATGATGGCGTACAAAAATTCGGCGCAGGCGACATGGATTACCGCATACAGGTCGAACGCAAAGATGAACTTGGCGAGCTGGCAAACACCTTTAATACCATGGCGAACGATATACAGCAGATGCTGGATGCCAAGCGCCAGTTGCTGCTGGCGATAAGCCATGAATTACGCTCACCGCTGACTCGCGCCAGGGTGGCCGTCGAACTGCTTGGTGAAGAAGATAAAAAGGCAGCGATTGTTCAGGACATCAGCGAGATGGAGTCGCTGATTGAAGAATTGATGGAAACCGAACGCCTGAGCAGCCGGCATACAACACTGAACAAATCACACTGCGACATCAACGAGTTGCTTAACCAACTCGTTGCGAAAACTTTTGACGATGCAGGTATCACCACACAGTTCCCCGAAACATCAGTAACACTGGATGTTGATGCCGCTCGCATAAAGCTGCTGCTGAAAAACCTGCTGGAGAATGCTATACGACATACCCCGGCATCCTCCCCGGCACCGGAGATACAACTTACCGCAGACAAAGACAATGTCATCATAACGGTAAGCGATCACGGCAATGGCATAGATGCCTTGCATCTGACGCATCTCACCGAGCCATTCTATCGTGTCGATCCCTCGCGCCAGCGTGAAACCGGCGGTTACGGGCTAGGCCTGTACCTGTGCAGGATGATTGCAGAGGCACATGGTGGCGGGCTGGAGATTGAAAGCGAGAAAGGGAAAGGGACGCGGGTGGTGGTGAGGTTGCCGTTTTCTAATGGATAAATCTCAGTTTTACGTTTTATGTGTTAGATTTTACGCGATTTCAAAGGCGTAAATATAGTTTCAGGTTGTAGATTTCAGATTTCAAGACAAAGGCGAAGGATTAAGGGCTAAAGAAGTTCCAGGTATCAAGTTCCAGGTGAAATTCAAAATCTTAAAAAAGCTGGATTCCGGCATGCGCTGGAATGACGAAATAGAAAAACATTTGTTTCAGGTTATACAGAGTACTCTCTTTCCACCTAACTCTAAACTTAGGGTTGAGGCCCTGACAGGACTGTTCTTGAAATCGATCAACAAATCAGTGCCCGCCAGGGCTAAGTAGATGCCTTGGTTCAGGACGGTTCTTTTGTGCTCGACAGACCAAAAATTGCATAAGCCGGGCAGAAGTTCATCACCGCGGTAGCAATTGGTATTGCGCCGATTGCACCCCACCATGACTGATAATAAACCCCGGCACCGATGATACCGATGCCGACAATGATTCTCAGTATCTTGTCTGCACTACCAACATTCTTTTTCATGTGACTCTCCTTGAAGGGTTTAACGTAGATTATCAGATAAAACGAGAGAGGAAAGGGAAAGCTTTCGGTTTAGGCAATGTCAAAGACTGAAGATTAAGGACTAAAGACTAAAATGTTACGATTTCCCTATAAGGTTTTACGTATCACGTAATACATAATTGGATCAATCAGCTAGTTACTCTCTGCTGTCGTAACCACTCAACTCCAGGTAGCCTTTACCTGTGTGGCTGCCGCTGACGCCAACTGCACCTTCCCAGTAGCGCACAGTGTGATCCATTAGTTGATCATCGATCATTGCCTCTACTTCGAGATCCAGCTGGTGCTCGGCAATCTGCATGCTCCACTTTACCGGGTAGCGCTGTCCGTCTCTGGCCTGCCAGTAACGCGA
The DNA here is from genome assembly GCA_029287435.1 of Gammaproteobacteria bacterium. Taxonomy (GTDB): domain Bacteria; phylum Pseudomonadota; class Gammaproteobacteria; order SZUA-229; family SZUA-229; genus JABDQW01. The sequence continues at coordinate 860 of JARFRD010000145.1, read as the reverse complement.
AGGCATGAGCATCACCTGGTTTGGCAGCAAGGTGTGAACGCGTCCGTCTTTTTCCACCAGTTTTCCACTGCTGAAGGCATGCGCCCCGCCCTGCTTGTTGCGCATTTGGTAGTACATCACCTCGCGGCCGTCATCCAGTTGCAAGGCAAACCAGTCCCAGCCGGCCTGGTCTTTATCCAGTGCGGAGCTGGACCACTCGCGGTCCATCCACGAATTGCCCTCAACAATGTAGAACTTATCGCCGATACGTATCTCACCGCGCGTTGGAAGACGTGTAAAGGAATAGTAGAAAGAGGCGTTGCCGGGCGTGGCGCTTTTGCGAGACAGGCCGCGCTCGCCCTGCAAAATCATGCGCTTATTCCCCGGCAGTAGTTGCAGCCAGATACCTATATCATCATGCTCTGCTGAGACGATGAGGGAAGACAGTTTTCTGTCCGCACGCATCGACCACGGCCCCAGCCAAACTTCGAAAGGTTCCAGGCGAGCTCCGGCAAGACCCGCTGCAGCGCGGGCAAAACGTTCAGTGGAATAATGCCTGGCAGCGGCAATGTCGCTGATCGCCAGATGGCCCATATAGACCTGGTTCGTTCGCCATGACGAATCCTGCTGTACCTGCCCGGGGCGCAGTCCGACGCGAAACAGCGTTAGCTGGTAACCGAAGCGTTGGCCATTTTCGCTGCGAAGATTTCCGGTCAGGTACCACCATTCAGTAGCGAATTCGGGGTGGGCGCCGTGATCCTGCGGAAATTGAAACGCGCGCGGTTCGAGTGCCCGCGCAAAAGCGGGATCAGGCTGCCCGCCCATTGCCTGGTCGACGCGTATGGTCGTTGTGTTCTGTGGTGCCTGACCTTCACAGGCGG
>JARFRD010000143.1 GCA_029287435.1 Gammaproteobacteria bacterium | reverse complement strand
TTGCCGGCTCCAGCAATGCCGTGTCGCGCAGCTCCAGTGGCATTACCAGGAATACACACATGAGTGAGAAATGCAGGATAAATATTCCACCATCCAGTCGCAGCAGCTGGGTGTCTCGTATCACGTCGAAAATCGACGATGTGCGCACCTCGGCATCGCTGTGAAAATGCGAATGCAGCGGATCCGGTACAATCAGGTATAGAATCGCTATGCCAACCAGTGCCATTAGCGCTGTTGTGGCGAAAATACCGGAGATACCAATAAGTTCGTTCAACATCGGCCCCAGCACCATCGACAGCGCAAACGCGGCTCCGATACTGGCACCAATCAGGGCCATCATCTTGGTGCGATGCTCTTCTCGCGACAGGTCAGCAGCAAGCGCCATCAAGGCAGCTGCGATGGCGCCTGAGCCCTGCAAGGCCCGCCCCAGGATAATGCCATAGATGCTGTCGGCCGAGGCCGCGACCAGGCTGCCAAGCGCGAAGATCACCAGTCCGACCATAATCACCGGCTTGCGCCCGATACGATCGGATAACATGCCAAACGGTATTTGCAGCACAGACTGAGTGAGACCGTAGATCCCCAGAGCAAGACCAGCCAGCAAAGGCGTTGCCTCCGGCATGGTTTCGGCATGTAGCGCGAACACCGGCATGATCATGAACAGACCGAACATGCGGAATGCATAAATTAACGCCAGTGCACTGCCCGCACGTCGCTCGTTGCGTCCGAGTTTCTCGAGAAATACTGACATCGGGCTAGCTGCTACTTGACCTCAAGGATAAAAGCACGGCATTCTAGCAGATTGCATTTAATCGTCCCTAGGCAACAATGGATACTATCCAGATACGCGGTGCGCGTACCCACAATCTGAAAAATATTGATCTCGATATTCCACGCGACAAACTCATCGTGATTACCGGATTGTCCGGCTCGGGCAAATCCTCGCTCGCGTTTGACACCATCTTCGCTGAGGGCCAGCGGCGCTACGTGGAGTCCCTGTCGGCCTACGCACGCCAGTTCCTGTCGATGATGGAAAAACCCGATGTTGACCATATCGAGGGATTGTCGCCAGCGATCTCGATCGAGCAAAAAACCACCTCGCATAACCCGCGCTCAACGGTCGGAACAGTTACCGAGATTTACGATTACCTGAGACTGCTGTACGCACGTGCCGGTACACCGCGCTGCCCCAAGCATGACACGCCACTGGAAGCGCAAACTGTAAGCCAGATGGTTGACCAGATTCTTGCCCTGCCTGCAGACACCAAACTCATGCTGCTGGCGCCTGTTATTCGTGAACGCAAAGGTGAGTACCAGAACCTGATCGCCGACCTTAAACAGCAGGGTTTCCTGCGTGCCCGGGTCGATGGCACTGTCTATGAGCTGGACGAAATACCAGAGCTCGAGCCCAAGAAAAAACATACTATTGAAGTCGTGGTCGATCGCTTCAAGGTCAGGGATGATATCAAGCTGCGCCTCGCAGAATCTTTCGAAACCGCCCTGCACATCGCTAACGACGTCGCCACGGTGGCCCATATTGATGATGACAAGGCAGCCGACCTGGTATTTTCAGCGCGCTTTGCCTGCCCCAGCTGTGGTTACAGCTTGCAGGAACTCGAGCCGCGGCTGTTTTCATTCAACAATCCGGCCGGTGCCTGCCCTGCTTGCGATGGCATCGGCAACCAGCAATTTTTTGATCCTGACCGTGTTGTCAGCAATCCGCATCTGAGTCTCGCCGGTGGCGCTATTCGTGGCTGGGACCGGCGTAACGCTTATTATTTCAGCATCATCAGCGCCCTGGCTGATCATTACGGGTTTGATATCGAGATCCCGTACGAAGACCTGGATGAACATATCCAGCATATCCTGCTCTATGGCAGCGGCAAGGAAAAAATCGAATTCCATTACCCGGGACACCGCGGCCGTCGTGGTAAACGACGCAACCATGCGTTTGAAGGTGTGCTGCATAACATGGAGCGCCGCTACCGTGAAACCGAATCCAATGTGGTTAGAGAAGAACTTGCCAAGTATCTGTCTCAGCAGGCCTGCCCCGAGTGTCATGGTAGCCGCCTGAATACCGCGGCCCGGCACGTTTTCATCAGCGACCGCACCCTGCCGGAAATCACCAGCATGCCCATCGTGCAGGCACTGGACTTCTTTTCTGAACTGAAACTCAGTGGCAAGCGTGGCGAGATCGCAGCCAAGATAAATAACGAGATATCGGCCCGGCTCCGGTTCCTGGTCAATGTTGGCCTCGACTACCTCACCCTGGAGCGTAGTTCGGATACCCTGTCCGGCGGTGAGTCACAGCGTATCCGGCTTGCCAGCCAGATTGGCGCCGGCCTTGTCGGTGTCATGTATATCCTCGATGAACCATCGATCGGCCTGCATCAACGTGATAATGACCGTCTGCTGCACACACTGACCCATCTGCGCGATATCGGTAATACGGTCATCGTGGTTGAGCACGATGAAGACGCGATTCTGAGTGCCGACTATGTAATCGATATCGGACCCGGTGCCGGAGTTCATGGCGGCGAGGTCATCGCCGAGGGTAAACCCGCTGAGATCATGGCCAATAAAGACTCGGTCACCGGCCAGTTTTTATCCGGCGCACGTGAAATATCGATTCCGGCAGAACGCACACCTTGTACCAGTGAGAAGTTTACGATCAAGGGCGCCAGTGGCAACAACCTGCAACACCTGGATATCGATTTTCCCGTCGGACTTTTCATCTGCGTTACCGGTGTATCCGGCTCTGGCAAATCAACGCTGATCAATGACACGCTGTACGCCATACTGGCGCGAGAAATCAACAACAATTCCATGGGCGTAGCACCCCATGAATCGCATCATGGTATCGAAAATTTCGACAAGGTCGTTGAAATTAACCAGGCTCCGATTGGCCGTACTCCTCGATCGAATCCGGCCACCTATACCGGCCTGTTTACACCGATCCGTGAACTTTTTTCGGCGACACAGGAAGCCCGCTCACGTGGTTACAAACCCGGGCGTTTCAGTTTCAACGTCAAGGGCGGCCGTTGCGAAGCCTGCCAGGGTGATGGCGTGATCAAGGTCGAAATGCATTTCCTGCCCGATGTCTATGTGCCTTGTGATGTCTGTAATGGTAAGCGTTACAACCGGGAAACGCTTGAAATCAAGTACAAGGGAAAGAGCATTCACGAAGTACTGGAAATGACTGTTGAAGACGCAGTGGTATTCTTTGACGCGATACCGGTTATCAAGCGCAAACTGCAAACCCTGATGGATGTTGGCCTTACCTATATCACCCTGGGTCAACGTGCGACCACACTCTCTGGTGGTGAAGCACAGCGCATCAAGCTTTCAAGGGAACTGTCAAAACGTGATACGGGTAAAACCGCATACATACTGGATGAACCGACTACCGGTCTGCACTTTCACGATGTGCAGCAACTACTGGCAGTCCTGAACAGATTACGTGACCACGGCAATACTGTGATCGTGATCGAACATAACATGGATATCATCAAGACTGCCGACTGGATCATCGATCTTGGCCCTGAAGGCGGTTATAAAGGCGGACAATTGATTGCTGCCGGCACCCCGGAACAGGTCGCAGAAAACCCGAATTCCTACACCGGGCAGTATCTGAAACGAATCCTTAATCCGGAGGCAGACAAAAAAGAAGCCAGCTAAAAAGCTGGCTTCTTCAAGATCAGATTAAAGTCTGCTGCTTAATCTTCGTTGCTGCTCGCTTCCGGGCGATCAACCAGTTCGATGTAAGCCATCGGTGCAGCATCGCCTGAACGGTAACCACATTTCATAATGCGGGTATAACCACCAGGACGACCCTTGTAGCGAGGACCAAGCTCGTTAAACAGCTTGCCTACCATCTTCTTGTCGCGCAGGCTGGCAAATGCCATGCGACGTTTGGCAACAGAATCTTCCTTTGCCATGGTAATCAGTGGCTCGGCAACACGACGCAACTCTTTTGCTTTTGGCAAAGTGGTTTTGATGATTTCGTGCTCGAATAATGAGTTCGCCATATTGCTAAACATCGCTTTACGATGACTGCTGTTTCTATTTAGATGACGACCTGATTTACGATGGCGCATGATGTTTACCTAATACGTTTAATTAACTGGCTTCCTTATCCCTGATCGAAGCAGGTGGCCAGTTTTCAAGTTGAATACCAAGTGACAGACCATGTGATGCAAGAACATCCTTGATTTCGGTCAGAGACTTCTTACCGAGGTTAGGTGTTCTCAGCAACTCAACTTCAGTACGCTGAATAAGGTCGCCTATGTAATAAATATTCTCTGCCTTCAGACAGTTTGCAGAACGAACAGTCAGCTCCAGCTCATCGACAGGACGCAGCAGAATTGGATCGATATCTGCTTCTTCGTCAGCTTCAGCAACGTCTTCCATGCTCTGCAGGTTGACGAATGAAGACAGCTGGTTCTGTAAAATAGTGGCAGCTGTTCTGATCGCCGCTTCCGGATCAACAGTACCATTGGTCTGCAGATCGATAATGAGTTTGTCGAGGTTTGTACTCTGGGCAACACGTGCATTCTCAACATTGTATGCCACACGACGGATCGGGCTGTACGAAGCATCAATCTTGAGGTTGCCGATACTGGTGCTTTCAGTGTCAACCTTGCGACGTGTAACAGGCTGATAACCTCGGCCTTTAGTCACTTTCATTGTCATGCTCAGCTTGCCTTCCTTGTTCAGGTTAGCAATCACATGATCAGGATTAACAATTTCAACATCGTGACCGGTTTCTATATCACCCGCTGTGACAACACCCGCGCCTTCCTTCTTCAGGGTAATGGTCGCTTCAGTGTTGTTGTGCATGTTGAGCGCAACACCTTTCAGATTCAGAAGAATTTCTAGAACATCTTCCTGAACACCGTCAATTGTGCTGTATTCATGGACAACGCCATCAATTTCAACTTCAGTGATTGCGCTACCTTCGATAGAAGAAAGCAAAATGCGGCGCAATGCATTACCTAAAGTATGTCCAAACCCCCTTTCCAGAGGCTCAAGTGTAACCTTGGCATGTGTATCACTGTATGCCTGAACATTGATCGTGCGCGGTGTAAGTAACTCTTCTGACATTCGTTATATGCTCCCTTATTTGGAGTAAAGTTCCACAACGAGCTGCTCGTTGATATCAGGTGGAAGATCTGTACGTTCCGGAACATTCTTGAAGGTTGCTTCAAGCTTGTTCTCATCAAGAGTAATCCAGTCAACGATACCCTTTGCCTTGGCAAGGTTCATGGAATCAGTGATACGTGTCTGCTTTTTAGACTTTTCACGTATAGCGATAACATCGTTTGGCTTAACCTGATATGAAGGAATATTTACTACCGTGTTGTTAACCATGATTGACTTGTGGTTAACAAGCTGACGCGCTTCTGCACGTGTTGAACCAAAGCCGCTGCGGTATACAACATTATCAAGACGTGTTTCCAGCAATGACAGCAGGTTCTCACCAGTAGAGCCCTTCTGGCTGGCAGCAGCCTTGTAGTAGTTACGGAACTGCTTCTCCAGAACACCGTAAATACGACGCAGTTTCTGCTTTTCACGCAACTGTAGCGCATAGTCAGATAGACGCGCACGGCGTGCACCATGCTGTCCAGGCACCTGATCGGCTTTACACTTGCTATCGAGCGGGCGAAGTGAAGATTTGAGTTCGAGATCAACGCCTTCACGTCGACTCAATTTACATTTTGGTCCGGTATATTTAGCCACTTACATTCTCTCCGGTCTTAAACACGACGCCTTTTTGGCGGGCGGCAACCATTGTGTGGAATTGGTGTTACATCGGTAATGTTGGTGATTTTGAAGCCAACATTGTTCAGCGAACGCACAGCTGAGTCACGACCAGGTCCAGGTCCGCGAACCATCACGTCGAGGTTTTTCATGCCGTAATCCAGGGCACGGGTACCAGCACGTTCTGCAGCAACCTGCGCAGCAAACGGTGTGCTTTTACGTGATCCACGGAAGCCCGATCCACCTGCTGTTGCCCACGCCAGTGTATTTCCCTGGCGATCGGTGATCGTGATGATAGTGTTGTTAAACGATGCATATATATGCGCAACACCATCAGTGACAGTGCGTTTAACTTTTTTTCGTGTTTCTGGCTTTGCCATTACGTTTGTTCCGATTAATTTCTATGTTTTTTCAACAACTTACTTCGTAATAGGTCTGCGAGGACCTTTACGTGTACGTGCATTTGTACGGGTTCTCTGACCACGTAGTGGTAGACCACGACGATGGCGAATACCACGATAGCAACCCAGATCCATCAGGCGCTTGATGCTCATGGAGACTTCCCTGCGCAGGTCACCTTCGATGGTGTATTTACCTACTTCAGTTCTGAGCTTTTCCAGCACATCATCAGGCAGATCACCGATTTTCGATGTCTCTTCGATGCCAGTTGCGGCACATATATCCTGCGCGCGCGTGCGACCAATGCCATAGATATAGGTAAGTCCTATAACAGTGTGCTTGTTAGGTGGAATATTGATTCCTGCTATTCGAGCCATTTTCGTTCCCGTTTCAGCGCGGCAAAGCGCGCAATTTTAGCTTATTAAACCGTGTCAAATCAACCAGTTCAGTTTAGCTGAACCCGTTCAGCCCTGGCGCTGCTTATGGCGTGGATCTGAACAGATCACGCGTAAAACACCATGACGCTTGATAATTTTGCAGTTGCGACACATCTTTTTGACTGATGCACGTACTTTCATCTCACTACTCCGGTAAATACCGATCTACTAACGTTTAAAGTTCTGCAGATTCGCCTTTTTCATGATGCCTTCATACTGGTGAGACATCATATGAGACTGAACCTGTGCCATGAAATCCATCACGACTACAACAATAATCAACAGGGATGTACCGCCAAAGTAAAACGGTACATTCCAGTACAAAATCAAAAACTCAGGCAACAGGCACACCAGGGTGATATACAGCGCACCGACAAAAGTCAGTCGAGTCATTACCGTATCGATGTACTTGGCTGTTTGTTCTCCTGGACGTATACCCGGGATGAACGCACCTGATTTTTTCAGGTTATCCGCTGTTTCACGCGCATTAAATACCAGCGCGGTGTAGAAGAAACAGAAGAATATAATTGCCAATGCATACAGAATCACATAGACAGGCTGACCCGGTGCCAATGTACCGGCTATATTCTGTAACCACTCCATGCCTTCAGACTGCCCGAACCAGCTACCCATGGTTGCCGGGAACAGAATGATGCTTGATGCAAAAATTGGCGGAATTACGCCCGCCATGTTCAGCTTCAGCGGCAGATGACTGCTCTGTGCAGCATACATGCGCCTGCCTTGCTGTCGTTTCGCATAGTTCACCGTGATACGACGCTGACCACGTTCAACGAATACAACGAATCCGGTAACAGCTATTGCCATTACAAACAGGAAGATCGTTGTCAGCGTATGCAACTCGCCGGTACGAACCAGCTCCAGTGTGCCGCCAATTGCACTTGGCAATCCAGCAACAATACCCGCAAAAATAATGATCGAGATACCGTTGCCGATACCGCGTTCAGTAATCTGTTCACCCAGCCACATCAGGAACATGGTTCCTGTTACCAGGGTAACCGTAGCTGTGAACACAAATCCAAAGCCCGGATTTGGTACCAGTGCATTGATACCTACTGACTGACCTTGCAAGGCTGTCGAAATACCAATCGACTGAAATGTCGCCAGTACCAGGGTGAAATAACGTGTATAGCTCGCAATTTTGCGGCGACCCGATTCACCCTCTTTCTTAATCTGCTCAAGTGACGGCACCGTCACGGCAAGCAGCTGCATGATAATCGATGCCGAAATGTACGGCATGATACCCAGCGCAAAAATTGACATACGTCCCAGCGCACCACCTGAGAACAGGTTGAATACACCGAGGATGCTACCCTGTTGCTGTTGAAACAGCGTTGACAGAACCTTGGGATCAATACCCGGTACTGGTA
>JARFRD010000175.1 GCA_029287435.1 Gammaproteobacteria bacterium | reverse complement strand
TCAGTATACCCTTGCCGGCCTGTTGCAATCGGTGGGTTGCGATGTTGTCAATTACGGTATCGTACCCGATACACTCGAAGCTACATTAGCTGTGATGAGTGAGGCTGCTTCGAATGCTGACCTGGTATTGACCAGTGGTGGGGTTTCGGTCGGTGACGAAGACTATGTGCGTATAGCACTTGAGCAGTTAGGACAGTTGAATATGTGGCGTATTGCGATGAAACCTGGAAAGCCTGTCGCTTTTGGTAAAATTTGCGACTGTCTGTTCATGGGACTGCCGGGTAATCCGGTTTCCGTATTTGTGACCTTCCTGATTTTTGCGCGACCCTTGATTCTGAAGTTGCAGGGCGCAAACAGATTCCTTGCAGATTTACTAACGATAAGATCTGATTTCTCGTGGAAAAAGGTCAAACGCGAGGAATACTTGCGGGTAAAAATAAAGCAGGCAGCAGAGGGTCCTGTAGCAGAGCTTTATCCACATCAGGGTTCGGGTGTTTTGAGTTCGGCCAGCTGGGCAGATGGTCTGGTTGTGGTAGAGATCGACACACAAGTAAAGAAAGGCGATTTATTACCTTACATTCCATTTCAGGGGCTTTTCTAGTCTAACGGTTGGCTAACAAATTGTTATTGTGTTGCTGCTTTCGAGAAGTTAGACAGCGCGTTGGTCATCTTCGTTATAACCTCTGCACATCCCTTTATGTCATATCTCCTCGCTATGTAGTCAGGGTTGTTATAGGCAAGCCAAACCTGGCCTTCGCTATCCTGGTATGCCAGGGCCTTTAAAGGCAGGTCGAGCCCGGCAAGCTGCTCACACTGCATCAGTTTAGTACCAATTTTTGGATTACCAAATATCAAAATCTCAGTCGGTCTGAGTTTCAAGCCAACACCGGCGGCACCTTCCGAGTGCGATACACGCTTGAAAATCGTCATACCCTTGTTCTTCAGTTCTGTTTCCAGCTTGGTTATGGTTTGTTCAACTGTATGATTGCTTTTGATGTTAATAACACCGCCGGACTCATCGGAAGATGCATAAGCATAACTGGAAGAGATGAACAGTATTGCGATCAGGCAGATAAAGGATTTCATTTATTTAGCTCCCGTTAATTTCCGAAGTTAACTATAAAATCAGGGCCCTTGCGGGCCCTGTGGAGTCAACCTTGTTTAACCAAGGCAGGAGACACTTGTTATAGTTTTTAGAAAATATGTGTTACCTGTATAGCGTAACGTTCGTTAACATTATCGAGGTTAGAGTTTGGTCCTTCACCAGATGGCCAGTCACCCGCTTCGTAATCCCTGAATGCTACTTCAGCATTCAAGCGAGTCTTCTTGTTGAAATGATATTGTGTACCTAATGTGAAGGTGTTGAACTGTACTTCAAGTGACCGTCCAAGGAGAGGGCCGGCGGTACCTTTTGGATCGTCTGTGAGGCGGTTATAGACATCGTAGCGCAGGTCAATTTCCCACTTGGTGTTCGGAATATACCAGCCGCCTTCAAGGTAGTAACCATCAGCCTCGCCATCAGCGCCATTACCAACGCCCTGGGCGACTGCGCCAGCTGCATCGTTGACCCACATTGATGGTTTATCAGGGCCGACAAAGATCATCCCTTTGCCCATCATGTACTCGGCAGAAACGCGGAATGGTTTTTTCAGGTATTTAAAACCCAAACCACTGCGCTTACGATCGAACTCTTGGGGGTTGTGTGTCAAATCATTGGTATTATCCAGCCAACGTTTGCCGTCCTGGTTCCAGGCAAACATTTTCAGACCTTCGCGTCTGCCACCCTTGCCGCCGAAAACGAGTTCCGATGACCAGTAAAGATACAGGTCCTTGTTGTCATCATCATCAGCAAAGTTGATGCCGTTACCATTGCCGTACATCACGGCGTAGGTATGTTCCCAGTTGTTAGTCTTGAACATATCAAAAACCTGGATGCCGGTGTCGCGAAAAGCACCAACCGACTGATCATATCCAAACTCTGTTAATGGCGTATCTGTTGGTAGTGTTTGTGCGGGAACGTTGTCCGTGTATGTATGGTTTGGGAATCTTTCCAACAGCATCTGGTTGGTTACAGTAGTAAAGTTGATGTAATCGAATACATGAATAGCCTGCAGGCCTTCTTCTGCACCCGGGTATTTGAACGTGCCCACACGCACGCGCGCATGTGGAATGTGATTCAATGTAATACTGGCGTCCGTTAACGCTGCATTATAACCACCAGGCGCTGTAATAGCGTTATTGCCGAATTCGGCAAGTATGAAATAGTTAACTTTTGAATCCAACGGAAAGCCTGTACCGCGAACTCCAACACGAGCGCGATTAACATTAAATTGTTGCTGCGATTCCAAATTGGGGCCAATTAGCATCGGCGGGATATATGCATTGGTTATGGGGCTAGGGTCACTTGTGTCGTGTTGATATTGTGCCTGAATAAATCCCCAAACATGTGCGCGTGGTGCCTGGCCCTCTCTATGGGCTTCTGTTCCTTGTAACATCAACCAGTTTGCGGCGTGTGCAGATGGTAGCAGCATAATGCCAGCAAGTCCTGCCATCACTGCTATATTGCTTTTTATAATAGAAATCACTCTACATCCTCCAGTTCATATATATTTTGGTATTTATATTTTTGTCACAACGAGGTTTCTAATCAGGGTTTAACCAGTAAATATCCTTCGTTGACCAGGTCGATGATGCGTACTACACCTGCAGAAACCACTGTTGCCTGGCTGTTAAGTGTTGGTTCTTTACCCAGTTTTTTACTCATCTTCTTCATGGTGTTGGAACAGGCGGCAAAACGTACACCATTATCTGTCAAACCATTGATACGACCCTTGTTATGGTTGTCATCAAACATAAGCCTCAGGCCAGGGCCGAAAGCGACGATTTCAACATCGACTTTGTCTGGCCCGTATGCCTTAATCAGGTTGGTCGCAACATTGAGAACAAGAGTTTGTTTTGTTGGATCTGCATCACTGATTTGAAGAACGATTTTCTGCTCGGCAAAAGGTTTGTCGCTATTAGCCGCATATATGTTTGATGCTAGGGTAAATAGCAGTAGCAACATTATTGTTTTTATGATCTTGATCATTTATTTCTCCAGTATCTGATTAATAAAAATAGTTGCTGGCTTATGGTTTGATATATGCATAGCCTTCAAGCTGAAGTTTTGCGACTTCGGCAACGCCGCTTGGCACTATATTGCTCTGGTCAACATCATGTAGATCATTGCTCATATCTACTTTTCGTCCTTTAACCGTATTTGCGCAAACCTCAAAACTCACGCCCTGACTTTTAAGGCCATCGATCTTGGCGGTCATTTTGTCTGTTGCATTGGCGTGTTTGAATTTGGTAAGTCTTTCGAGTGAATCAGGATCAACAAGCAGCGAAAGACCATTTCCGTGTAATACGACTTTGATATCCATGTTCTCAGCACCAACAGCATTGATGTGGTTTTGAATATTTCTAAGTGCACCCGCCTGTTTTTTAGGATTGTCATAGTTGATGTGATAAACAACTTTTTGTTTGCTATAACCGCTTCCTGCAAATATGTTGCTGTTTAACATCATCAACACACCTACCATTGCTACAACTACGATATTGAGATTAGCTTTGCGCATTTTCATCACCTCCTGATTAGTGATTTGTGTTTAGGTAAGAAGACGAGACAGTTAGAAATTTATTCAAAAATAATTTCACTCTTTTTTAAGTTAGTAGTTATTAATATTGTGAATAATGAAATTAACAGAATGCTTCAAGTTACTGTTGTGCACATTTCTGCGTTTATTTTTTTAAGCGTGGTAGCATTGAGCCATGGAATAAATCATGGCTGGCTGCGTCTATATGAGTGGAGGCTGGAGATTACATGAATAAAGTTAAAAGCCTGTTTGCAGCGACGAAGCTGAAACAGGAGTTTGCCCGACGTCGGACCAAGCTATACAGAGTTGCGTATTCCTGGTGTCACAATGCTTCACTTGCCGATGATCTGGTTCAGGAAACGATGCTGAAAGCATTAAAAAATGCTGAAAGATTGAAAAATCATGCAACGCTTGATACGTGGCTATATAGAATACTTCTAAATAACTGGCATGATTACCTGCGAGTAAAAGGCAGAGATGTTGAGCTTTTCGATGTTGGTGATGACGAGCAGAATTCACACAGTGATAATTATCAGCAATCGCAAATTATTCACCGTGTACGTAGCTCGATAGAAAAATTACCGATGTCGTTAAGAGAAGTCGTCACTTTGGCGGATTTTGCATGTTTTAGTTATGCAGAAATATCAGAGATTCTTGATATACCAATCGGCACAGTGATGAGTCGCTTATACAGGGCAAGACAGAATTTAAAGGAGCAATTACTCGATCTGGCAGGAGACGGCGGAGTCCCTATCAGATTAAAGAGGGTGAAATAATGACGGAAAATCAATATACCGATGAAAAGTTAAATCTGTTTATCGATAAGCAGCTTGATAAGCCTGAGATGGATGAAATCCACAAGGCTATCCTTGATGATAATGATTTACGCGAACGCGTATGCCAGCTCAGGGCGGTCAGGGAATTAATCAGCTATGCCTACAATAGTGTGCCCGAGACTGAATCACATCACGAAAATACATCTAATTTCAATATTCTTGGCTTCAAGGCACTGGCTGCGAGCTTGTTGATTGCGCTCGGTGTATTAACCGGGTGGGCGGTGAATGAAACAGCCCGGCCAAATAAGATAGCATCTGCTACTGAAGTTTTTGACTATTTCAAGAATTCATCCACTGTCGAACGGGCAGAGCGAAAAATCGTATTGCACGTAACAACAGGTGATATTGCTGCAGTACATGATGCGCTGAATGAGGCTGAGCATCTTCTCGCCAGCTACAGCAAGGCAAACAGGCCGATGAAGCTCGATATTATTACCAATAAGGAAGGTATTAATATGTTACGAGCCGATGTTTCACCTTACGTAAATAGAATTGAGCAAATTATCGAAACCAATGAGAACGTGGCTTTTTATGCCTGTCAGCGTTCAATTCTCAAGGCTATGCAAAGGGAAGGGAAGGAGATTGTCATGATGCCAAAAGCTGTGACATCCAAAACGGCACAGGAATTAATCTCCGAGCGACTGGAGAAAGGCTGGGTTTATATAAAAGTCTGATTGTCCTCAGACCAGGTGGTATATGACTAACGACCAGTGGTGCTAAGCGGCCTGATCGCGAGTATTTATCTCACTGTCCGGGAAGACAATTTCTTTTATATGCCAATCGCTTTCGCTGGCATTGAGTACCAGGCATGAGGGGCCGCCTTTTGTCCTTACTTTACCCGCAGCACCAGGATTAACCACCCAGGGCGATTCACTGGTATCGATGACACGCTTATGTGTGTGCCCATATATGACCAGTCTTGCTTCAGCATGGTCCCAGCGTAGCTGATCGTGTTCAGGATTATTTCCCAGGCGATGGCCGTGTTCGATGATCAACAGTCCGCCTGGTAGATTCAGCTTTAACTTGCTGGGTAATGAGTTAACCACATCGGCTTCTTCATCAATCCAGACCATTGCATTGTCATTGTTTCCTGCTACCGCATGCAGCTGCAGTCCAGGCTCGAGTGCCCTGAGTACATGCGCACCCATAATGTCACCGGCATGGATGATGTAATCGCACTGGTTTACAGTTTCAGCGATGCGTGGATCAAGGAAGCCATGCGTGTCCGATAATATGCCAACGGTTATTGCTGTAATCATGGTTGTAGGGTATATCAATCCGGGAAGAGTATTTTAGACAATCCAGAGCAGTGAAAAAAAGAAACGGCAGCCGAAAGCTGCCGTTTCTTGCTCAGAATGATGATTTATTTACGCTGCATCAAGACTCTGATAGTACTGAATCAGGATCTCAGCCACTTCGGGACGTGAGAATTCCTTTGGCGGTGAAATGCCCTGGACCAGCATTTCACGTACCTTGGTACCTGAAAGCAGAACAAAGTCATCTTTTTCGTGATCCGGTGCTTCGCACATCATCACAACCTTGTTCAGTTTCTTCGACCATGCAGTGTGGTCAGCCTTGAAGATTTCGATATCCAGAGCGTCGGCAGGTACTTCCTTCTCGAAGATTTCCTGTGCGTCGAAAGCGCCGTAGTGGTCACCAACACCCGCGTGGTCACGACCGATGATGAAGTGGGTAGCGCCCATGTTCTGGCGGAACACGGCGTGTAGCACAGCTTCCTTGGGACCAGCGTACAGCATGTCGAAACCGTAGCCGGTTACCATGGCGCTGTTTGGCGGGAAGTACAGTTCAACCATCTTGCGGATTGCAGCATCACGCACTGGAGCCGGGATATCACCTTTCTTCAGCTTGCCGAGCAGCATGTGGATTACCAGGCCATCGCAGCCAAGGCGATCCATTGCCATGTGGCACAGTTCTTCGTGAGCAAGGTGCATCGGATTACGCGTCTGGAAAGCAACCACTTTATTCCAGCCACGCTCAGCGATTTCGTTACGAATTTCAACCGCGGTACGGAATGTATCCGGGAATTCGCTCTGGAAGTAAGAGAAGTTCAGCACCTTGATCGGGCCAGACAGGCAGACCTTGCCCTGTGAATTGAAGGTGGTTGCGCCGATGTGGTCTTCGCCTTCAGCCGGACGATAGATTTCCTGGGTCATCATGGCCATTTCTTCGTCGCTGAATTCCTCAACGGCTTCAACATCCATAACGGCCAGGACCGGGTTTTCTTCAACGTTAGGATCACGCAGTGCAATGCGGTCACCAGCCTTGATGTCACCTGCGTCTTCGACCAGGTTCAGTACAGGGGTAGGCCAGAACAGACCTGAAGCGGTTTTCATTTCCCTGGCGACAGACAGCGCATCAGCCTTGGTCATGTAACCGGTTAATGGATTGAAGTATCCAGCGCCCATCATGACAGCGTTTGCAGCAGTTGCCGAGCTGACAACAATAGAAGGCAGGCTTTCAGCTTCGTGGTGAAGCGCTTCGTTTTCAGCTGAATCGTAAACAAACAACGGATTCAGTTCGTCAGAACCATGAGGTTTAATCATGTAATGTCTCCCAAGTAACTTACATGCCGGCATCTTAGCCAGCACCCTATTAAAAAATCTTTTTTTCGCTATATGAGTTGAAGTAGCGATTGGTGGCCAATTCTTTACCAGGACAGCGGCTCGTACGTTTCTGATGGCCGGCCTGAATTTAGTGGGGCGTATTCTACATTAAAGCGTGTGGTTTTCGTAGTCAGGCCGCCCCACGGCTGCAGCAGGCATTGCAGCGCGCTATCAGGCGTAAATTGTCAAATTATGGCTGGCTTTTGGGCTCGCCCCAGAGTTCCTCGAGACGGCTGTCCCGACCACAGGCAAAGCGATAGTACTTGTAGCGCAAAGGATTCTTCTGGTAGTAATCCTGGTGGTATTCTTCAGCGGGGAAGAATGTCGTGGCGGCAGTGATCTCGGTAACAACAGGCTGATCAAACGGCTTGTTTTTGATGATGCCCTGCAGGGATGCTTCAGCAAGCTGTTTTTGCCGGGCACCATGGTAGAAAATTCCGCTGCGATATTGACTGCCGCGATCGCAAAACTGCTGATCCGGTGTGGTTGGATCGATGTTTTGCCAGAAAACGTTCAACAGCTCTTCATAGCTTATTTTGCCCGGGTCGTACTCGATTTGAACAGCTTCAGTGTGACCTGTTGAGCCGGCTGATACCTGTTTGTAGGTCGGGTTTTTCAGATGACCGCCGATATAACCAGAGGTAGTCGATATGACACCATCGAGTTTGTCGAAAGGTGGCTCCATGCACCAGAAACAGCCACCAGCAAAAGTAGCAGTCCTGGTCTCGGCAAACGCATATCCGCTGAATATCAGCGATAGCGATAATAACAAGAGTGTCTTTACTTGCACGGCCATATCACCTCCCGGGTTACTGAGGTGTGACAGTGATCCGATTAAATGGTTTCGTTCTTGCTTTAAAGGTCAGAACATGAAGCCGATAGTGAGCTGGTAGCGAACGAAATCCTGAGAGCCGCTATCGTAATCAATGTAATTTTTCCCTGCCTGACCTTTGAGATAGAGCTTCGGGTTTACATCAACACGTAGTCCGAGATCATAGCCGTAGCTCAAATCAGAAGAGGTGTAAGTTTGTGCGTAGGGGCCGCAAAAATATCCCCACCACGGATCCCACCAGCACACTGTGCCGAGATTACCCGTTGGTATGCCCGAGTCTGTGTAATTCAGGCCGATGTTGCCTTTTACATAGGGGGTGATCCATGATTTGAGGAAGTTATATGACAGCCCCAGGTTCATATGGCTCGAATAGAACGAGCCGTTGTATTTTTCTGCAGTGTTATTGCCATCATCGAGGATACGTGTGCCGGTATAGTTACCATTCGCACTACCGAAATCCAGCTCCAGTTCGAGATGCTGGTCAAAGTTGTAGCCAACGCCGATGCTAAATCCGGAATGTTCATTAATATCGGCTTCAGCGCCGCCTTCAAACTGAATCACTTTTGAATTGGTAAAGTTGGGATTCAGGGAAACCTGCCACTTGCCACTGCGTAAATCCGAAGCTGTAACCGATTGTGAGAGCAGGCTTGTCAGCAGCAGTGATAGTATGAACGCTGGAAGTTTGACAGACATGCGTTTGTATCTACGGCTACTCTGGATGCTGCTAATCTGCTTTTTCAGCGCACTCGATACATAAGGTGGCATAGGGTACAGCGTCGAGTCTTTCTTTTGAGATATCTATACCGCACTCCATGCAAATACCGTATTCTTCGGTATCGATTCGGTGTAATGCGCTATTGATCTGACTGACAATTACCTTGGCATCTTCATTCAGTGCATTGAGTACATCATCGTTTTCACGTTGTGTTGCCTGCTCAGCAAAATCCTTTTCAACAGGCTCGTTTTTATGGTGAACGTCGGCATCGATAGCGCCAATCTTTTTTTCGTACTCTTTACGTAGAGACAGCAGTCTCTGTTTGTAATCTTCGTTTGATGTCATAAGTGTATTTCTGGGTTGTGTGACTTGATAAGCAGCCCGGATTATTCAGGAAGGACTGCACCGGCAGTTACCCGGCAATCAGTATCTACCGTGTTCTTTCATAATATAGTTATTCATTTCGACAAACTGTCGATTCATGTGCAACATGGTGCCGTGTACGGAACGAACAATCATCTTCATGACCTTGTAGACCAGGTGGGGGTGATCATCGAGCATGGCCTCGAGTGCATCACGATGCAGTGTCAATACATGAGAATCCCTGGTGGCGGACAAGCTTGCAGAATGGGCGCTACCGTCAATGAAGCCCATCGCGCCCGCAACTTCACCTGGTTTCAGGTGATGAAGGGTAACATGTTCGCCACCGCCTGCATCACGCGTGGCAATAATGTCACCATCGATGACGATGTGCAGTGCGTCATCTTTTTCACCTTCACGTAACAGGACATCATCTAATGCCAGCTTTCTTAACTGGAAAGCATCAGCAAGAACCCTGCATTCTTCTTCATTAATATTTTCTTTGAGAAGAGTGGTGCAGGTGGTGGTGACTTCCAATACATCGTTCATAGCTGTTCTCTTATATATTGTATGTTGAGCAGAATATCTACTGATATAAGTTCAGAATGCGGTTTACTGTGTATGGCTATATTGATTCAGATCAATAACAGGCCATGTCTCATAATATCAGGGATTCTGAGAGACTATCAGGCAAAAAAAAGCCCTGCAAGTGCAGGGCTCTTTTTAGTGACAGCTTGTCACGGGCTCCTTAACTTATTACAGCAATGGAACCAGCATCAAGGCAACGATGTTGATGATCTTGATCAGCGGGTTAATGGCTGGGCCAGCTGTATCCTTGTACGGATCGCCAACGGTGTCGCCAGTAACGGCCGCTTTATGAGCATCCGAGCCTTTACCACCAAAGTTTCCATCTTCGATGTATTTTTTGGCGTTATCCCAGGCGCCACCACCGGTGGTCATTGAAATCGCAACGAACAGACCGGTTACGATGGTACCGATAAGCATGCCACCCAGGGCTGCAGGGCCCAGAACCAGTCCAACGATAATTGGAGCAGCAATTGGTAGCAGCGAAGGAACAATCATTTCCTTGATGGCCGCACGCGTGAGCATATCCACAGCACGGGAATAATCCGGCTTCTGGGTTTTATCCATGATGCCCGGCATTTCCCTGAACTGGCGACGTACCTCGTTGACGATACCGCCAGCAGCACGGCCGACAGCTTCCATCGCCATGGCACCAAACAGGAATGGTACCAGGCCACCTATGAAGAGACCGATGATTACCATGTGGTCAGACAGGTTGAAGCTGATATCCATACCCGCCTTACTCAGGGAATTGGTATAGTCAGCGAACAACACCAGGGTGGCCAGACCGGCTGAGCCGATCGCGTAGCCCTTGGTAACAGCCTTGGTCGTGTTACCAACCGCATCAAGTGCGTCAGTGGTATTACGGACGTCTTCCGGCAGTTCGGCCATTTCAGCAATACCGCCAGCGTTGTCAGTAATCGGGCCATAGGCATCGAGAGCAACAATGATACCGGTCATGGACAGCATGGATGTTGCTGCAATCGCAATACCATAGAGGCCTGCCAGGTAGTGTGCGCCCCAGATAGAAGCACAAACTGCCAGCACGGGCAGAGCTGTCGATTTCATCGAAACGCCCAGGCCTGCAATCACGTTTGTACCATCGCCGGTTGTGGAGGCTTCAGCGATATGACGCACAGGTTTGAACTCGGTCGCGGTGTAGTACTCGGTAATCGCAACCATGGCAACTGTTAAGGCAAGACCGATCAAGGCAGAGCCATACAATGCCATTGTGCTGTAATTACCAACACCAAACATCATCTTGTCAGTCACAAAATAGAACGCGATAGCTGAGATAACAGCAGAAATAATCGAGCCTTTGTAGAGGGCAGTCATAATCTTGCCGCCTTCATTGGTCTTCACGAAGAAGGTGCCGATGATCGAAGACAGGATAGAGATACCGCCCAGAACCAGCGGGTAGGTGATAGCCAGTTCACCGACGTCGCCCAGCAGCAGGCCACCGAGCAGCATGGTAGCAATGATGGTTACTGCATAGGTTTCGAACAGGTCGGCAGCCATGCCGGCACAGTCGCCCACGTTGTCACCAACGTTATCAGCGATAACAGCCGGGTTGCGTGGATCATCTTCCGGAATTCCGGCTTCAACCTTACCCACAATATCTGCGCCTACGTCAGCACCCTTGGTAAAGATACCGCCGCCCAGACGAGCAAAGATCGAGATCAGGGAGCCACCAAAGGCCAGACCAACCAGGGCATGCAGAATCTGGTCAGTGGTCAGATCCATGGTGCTCAGAGCTGCATAGTAGCCGGCAACACCCAGCAGACCCAGGCCAACAACCAGCATACCGGTGATGGCGCCGCCTTTAAAAGCAATGTTCAAAGCCGGATTGATACCGGATTTTGCGGCTTCAGCTGTACGGGAATTGGAACGTACGGAAACGTGCATACCGATGAAGCCAGCCAGGCCGGACAGAACAGCACCGATGGCAAAGCCCATCGCAGTAAGCGTATCCAGTGTGAACATAATCACAAAGTACACAACCAGGCCTACGGCCGCGATAGCGGTGTATTGACGCTTGAGGTAGGCAGTCGCGCCTTCCTGGATAGCGCCCTGAATACGGACCATTTCAGCATCACCAGCAGGCTTGTTCAGAATACTGAAGATGGATATCACGCCGTAGCCGATGCCGACAAATGCACATGCAAGTGCAAACATAAGAGCGGTTGACATAAGAGTCTCCCCTAAAGTTACAGAAATAAAAAAATAAAAAAGCCGGTCATCTTGTTGAATGACCGGCTTCTAAACTACTTAACCAAGTGCGTCGAAAATCTTGTCACGAATATCTTCAACACCGCCAATACCTGCAATCTTGTGATAGGCAGGAGCACCGGCTTCACCCGTTGCCGCCCAGTCTGAATAATAGGCGATCAATGGCTCGGTTTGTTCATGATAGACGTGGAGTCTTTTCTTTACCGTTTCTTCCTGGTCGTCATCACGCTGAATCAGGTCTTCACCGGTTTCGTCGTCTTTACCTTCGACCTTGGGTGGATTAAAAACAACGTGGTAGGTGCGTCCTGATGCCAGATGAACGCGGCGCCCAGACATGCGCTTGATGATCTCGTCGTCATCGACATCGATTTCGACTACAGCATCAACGGCGATGCCACCGTCCTTCAGTGCATCAGCCTGTGGAATAGTGCGGGGGAAACCATCAAACAGGTAACCGTTTTTACAGTCATCTTCCTGAATGCGTTCCTTGATCATGCCCATGATGATGTCATCAGAAACAAGACCGCCTTCATCCATGATCTTCTTGGCAGCGACACCAAGCTCCGAGCCTGCTTTTACATGAGCGCGCAGCATGTCGCCTGTTGAGATCTGGGGAATATTGTATTTATCTGTAATGTATCCGGCCTGTGTGCCTTTACCTGCACCGGGGCCGCCTAACAGAATCACTTTCATTTTTGTTCTCCTTTAATATCCTTGCTCGTCATTTAAGCGAATTAAATTTCGAAAGAATCCAGCTTCTTGGGCACTGCAACCTTCTTCAGGGTTACGTATTTAGGCAGGCCATTCTTGTATGGAGGGTAGTCTTCGCCCTTCATCAGCGGAGCCAGGTACTCACGGCACTTCTTGGTGATGCCGAAGCCGTCTTTGGAAATGAAGTTCTTTGGCATCATCTTCTCAACGTTTGCTACCTTGCTCAGTGGAGCCATTTCGATTTTCCAGCGGTAAGGCTTGTTGCTGGTGCGCTTGATTGCAGGCATAACAGAGTTATGGCCTTTGAGGGCGAACTCAACAGCAGCTTTACCGGTAGCGTATGCCTGATCGACGTCCGACTTGGAAGCGATATGACGTGCAGCACGTTGCATGTAGTCAGCAACACCCCAGTGGTACTTGTAGCCGAGGCCGTCCTGGATCATGTTGGCAACAACCGGGGCTGCACCACCCAGCTGACTGTGACCGAAAGCATCCTTGAGGCCGGTTTCAGCGAGGAAGCGACCGTCAGGCCAGTGTACGCCTTCAGAAACGACAACTGAGCAGTAGCCGAACTTCTTGACCTTTTCGTCGACAGATGCGAGGAATTTTTTCTGGTCGAACTCGACTTCCGGAAACAGAACAACGATCGGAATTTCGTGATCATCCGTTGAGGCCATGGCGCCTGCTGCTGCAATCCATCCCGCATGTCGCCCCATTACTTCGAGAACGAATACCTTGGTAGATGTGGCGCACATAGAAGCAACGTCAAAACTGGCTTCCATGGTTGATACAGCAATGTATTTGGCGACTGAACCAAAGCCCGGGCAGTTATCGGTAATCGGCAGGTCGTTGTCGACGGTCTTGGGTACGTGTACAGCCGTAATCGGGTAACCCATTTTTTCACCGATCTGAGAAACCTTGAGGCAGGTGTCAGCGGAGTCGCCGCCACCATTGTAGAAGAAGTAGCCAATGTTATGTGCTTTGAATACTTCGATCAGGCGCTCGTACTCGCGCTGGTTGTCTTCAAGACTCTTCAGTTTGAAACGGCATGAACCGAATGCGCCGGAAGGTGTATGACGCAGGGCGGCGATGGCTGATTTTGATTCCTTGTTGGTATCAATCAGGTCTTCGGTCAATGCGCCGATAATACCGTTACGGCCTGCATAGACTTTACCGATTTTGTCTTTATGCTTGCGTGCAGTTTCAATCACACCACATGCAGACGCGTTGATCACAGCGGTTACACCGCCTGATTGTGCATAAAAAGCGTTTTTCTTGCTCATTGGATTTCCTCTGGAATATAAATGTCTGTTTTTATATGTTCGTTATCTGTCATGCCCGGATCTTATGCTTCTTTGTCGGCATGAATCTGTAGCATGGCGACTACATAATCTGTTACGTCTGAGTCCAGCGTTCTTTTAAACGTGGTTTCAACAGCCCAGTGTTCTGCATTTGTAATATCGGGTACTGAAGGCATTTAAACCTGAGTCCGAGATTATTATGGAGGGCGAAGGATACCCTAAAAACGGCAGGTTTTCAGTAAAAACGGCCTTATGGCGCCATAAAATGCAGCTATTGGAGGCTAAATTGTCCCGCAGCTGCAAATGAGTTTTATTTGCCCGGATTGCGGGTATTGATTTTTAGTGGAGTGAAGGGCTTCGGGCGGCACCATCGGCCAGCTCTTCAGCTGTGGCGTCACGCACGGTGGCAATCGTGATGTTGTAGGTTATGGTCTTGCCGGCAAACGGGTGGTTGCCATCGACAGTGAGTTTGCCGTCTTCGATGCTGGTGACACGAAAGATTTTGGTTTCACCCTTGTCGTTCTGGAATTCGACTTCAGCGCCGATCTGCCTGAATTCAGGCGGCACATTGTCTATATCGTCGGTGAAGGTGAGTTCCTGCTGGTGTTCACCAAAACCTTCTTCTGGACTGATTTCAACGCTGATTTCATCACCAGCATGGCAGCCTTCGAGAGCATTTTCGATTTTATCTATGACCTGGCTGTCGCGACCATGGATATAGTCGATCGGCATCTCGATGCGTTCAAGAATTTCATTGTTTTCATCGGTAATGGTGTAGGTAAGCGCAACAAACTTGTCTTGCTGGATTTGATCTTTCATTGAAACACAGTAGCGTCGTTGAATTCTGGGATGCTTTATTTTCACACAGGGCGGCGCCAAGGTATACCGGGGGATAGTCGTTAATGTAAATTAGAGGTATAATTTGTCGAATTAAAACATACACTTACTACGGTTTTTTATTATGAGTTTTCCCCAGTCTGGCTGTGCAGAGAACGAACCTTATGCACTTCGTGTGCTCGGCGACAGCATGCTGCCCGAGTTTGCTGAAGGTGCGATCATCGTGATTGATCCGGGTGGCGCCATCAAGGACGGTAGCTACGTTATCGCGATACACGATGATGAATACATTTTCAGGCAACTGCGTATCGTCGAAGATAAATATTATTTACAGCCGCTGAATGATCTCTACGATACAGTCGAAATCAGCGGCCTGGATGATGTTAAAGGCGTGGTTGCACAGAAAGCAGGCCGTAGACGCAAGGATCATAAGCACTACGACCGTTAAGTTGTGCGTAGGAGCGGCTTCAGCCGCGAAAAATTATTCCGTAGATATTCGCGGCTGAAGCCGCTCCTACGGGCATGATTATTCATCTACGATAGTTCTGCGATCCGGGTGCATCATGGTTGAGCAGAAACCGGCAGCGAGCATTTCTTCTACGTCGTCTGGATCTACCACTTCATGACGCAGGTTATACAGCGGCAGTTCATAGTCATTCCAGCCACGTAAACCGGTTTTCATCGAGCTGACATTGTTGTAGCCCAGCCATTGCATGGTTTGAGCAGCGAGTACGCTGCGGTTACCCGAACGACAGATTACGACAATTTCGCGATCACGTGCCTCGATCAGTTCTGGTACTGCATCTTCGTATTCTTCTTCGCAGGCTGTTTCCAGGATACCGCGTGGTACCAGCATGGAGTGCTTGATATGGTATGCGGAAAACTCGCATTCTTCACGAATATCCAGGATCAACAAGTCCTTGTTTTCTTCGCGCCGTACTTCAACATCCCATGGAAACACTTCCTTGATGTCTTTGCTGGCTGCTTCAATGAGTTGCTTGAAAGTTTTCATGGCTATTTCTGACTGCTTTTTCTTAAACCCTGTTCGACTGCGATAACCGCGGCTTCAACGCGAGAATGAATACCAAGCTTGCGCAGGATAGCTTTTACGTGGAGTTTGACCGTGCCATCTGATATTCCCAGGTTGCGCGCGATCAGTTTGTTACTCTGCCCATCTGCGAGCAGGCAGAGAATCTCCATTTCGCGCGGTGTGAGTTCTGAAAAAGGGCCATCATCATCGTCAACATTGGTCTCGCCCTGTACCATGCGGGCGAGGGCATCGGTCAGATCCTGGGCAACGACATTCTTGCCGTTTTCGATATCACGCAGGGCACTGACGAGTTCGTCAGGCTCCATATCTTTCAACAGGTAGCCCTGGGCGCCTGAGCGAAGTGACTTGATGAGATCGGCTTCTTCATTACTTGTGGTTAACATGACGACTGGAATACTTGATTTGTTTTCACGCAGTTTTTGCAGAACTTCAAGGCCGCCCATATCAGGCATACGCAGGTCGAGCAGGATAATATCAGGATTGATTTCTTCAGCCAGCTTGATACCTTCTTCACCGGAGGAGACAGCACCCGCGACTTCGATATCACGTTGTTCCAGCAAGCCCTGTAACCCGACACGGAAAAGGGCGTGATCGTCAATTATTAGTACGCGCATAAGTGTAATCGTTGATTATTGTTTATCTTTTGCGATGCCAGCCGGCTTGTATTGAAAGCGAAGTTCAACACGTGTGCCTTCATCATGCTCGCTATCAATTTTGAGCTTGCCGCCAATATGCCTTGCACGTTCCTGCATGATCGTGAGTCCGAGGTGCTTGCCAGCATCGCTGTGAATTGCTTCTTTGTCGAAACCCTTACCGTCATTTTCGATCAGGATCTTGTAATTACCATCATTATCGCATTGCAGGAGCACGCGTACGATATGTGCGTCCGCATGTTTCCTGATGTTGGTCAGTGACTCCTGAACAATTCGATAGACGTTCATTTCCATGTTTGCCGGGATGTCCGGATTCTGACATTCGGATTGTAACAGGATATGTATGTTTGTCTCTTCGCGGAATTTATCAACAACTCGTTGTATGGATGGTATAAGTCCTTGTTTATCAATGGGAATCCTGCAGTGGGCAATCAGCTCTCGAAGGTCAGTATAAGCCTCGTCGAGGCCATGCTCTACCTGTTCAATACTGCTGATAGCTTTGAACTCACTGGTTAGCTGCAATGTCTGGTCGAGGATACGCACCTGGAAGCGAAGAGAAGCCAGGGTCTGCGCCAGCGAATCATGCAACTCATTTGCAATGATATTGCGTTCTTCCTGGATGAGCTGCTCCTTGATTTCCATATCCTCGAGTAACTTGTCCAGTTCAAGTGCCAGGTGTTCACCTGCACGCAGCCACATCTTCGAGGTTTCGGTATCTATTTCGATGTTTTTATCAATATAGAGATTAATTACGCCCAGGGTACGTACATGATAGCGAATGGGTATTGCGAGTACCTTACATGAGTCACTCTCAACAATGCCCTTTAGAAAAGGCTCCTGGGTTTCACTGATACTATCGCTGGAGCGGCTGAACATAGAGCCGTCTATGGGTGTTCTATGATGATTTGCCAGTGCTGTATTATCAATATCATAGGTCGCTGCCAGTTCCATCCAGCCGTCATCAGTCAATAGTCGGATAAGACTTGCCTTGATGTGGTCATTGTCATTAGAAAGTACTTCGAGAAAGTCACACAGAAGTTCTTCGCGTGACCTTGCAGCATTGATGGCGGAGCTGAGTTTGTACAGGGTTTCGAGAGACGCCTGGCTCCAGTTTTGATCTGATTTATCCAAAATAGTGGAATGGGAATATAAACGCGCAGGAAGCTGGTAATTAATTATCCTGAGGGGGTGTGTAGGCAGGATCATTTGGATTCATGAAAATAAACTGCTGCTTTCCCGGTTCGAGTTCAACAAAATCAAGAACAGTATCCTTGAGAATTTCTGCGCTAACAGGCGAGATAACAATGTCGACATCTTCTGAACTGATGGTGATGTCGTCTTCTTTACTATCGTCAAAACCCATTCCGTAATGGATGCTTTCATCGCTGTTGCGAGTGGCTGCAATACGCAGCGGCATACCTTCCGATTTACCCTGTTTGGCGGATTTTTTAATCTGTTCTGCAGCGGCTTCAGTTACTGTAATCATGGTGTTTTCGTATTGGCCTGATGTTTACATTGGCGTACAAAATCGACGAATCGTTTCGCCCATTGATTGCTGTTAGTGTTGCGTAGGTGGGTGTAATTAGCCTGCATATTTTTGTGGACATAGCCATCATGCTGACCATCTATTCCCGTGCCACGCAAAACTCGAAATGCAAACTTAGCATTTTTATCAAGATTTATAAATCTTGAATAATGAAATTCGTGCGCAGCTATGATCCTGTTCTCTGCATCTGGCCACAAGCTGTCATCTGTTTCCTCTAGCTGCACGTAACCCCGACCCTGCGGACGTTTCTCCATGGTGATATCTGCTGGTATGGCGCCAACCATGTCGCATTTGGTGTCTTTCCAGCTGATGGAGCGCGCAAGGTACATAAGGCCACCACATTCGGCATACACGGGTAATCCGGCCTCGATCGCCTGCTTGAGCTGCTCTCTGAAGGCAGTATTATTTTCCAGTTTTTCCATGTGGGTTTCAGGAAAACCGCCACCAATGAACAGGCCGTCGAGCTCAGGCAAGTCTGTTGCGGTCAGGTTGTCAATTGTAACCAGGTCAGCACCAGCGTCACGAATTGCATCCAGATCATCTGGGTAGTAAAAGCCAAAGGCTGAGTTTTTAATGATTCCGATTCTGACATCAGCTGCAGATACGTGTGGTGTAACTTCAACCGGTATAGCGGGTAAGGCCTTTGCCTGTGAGGCGATATCCAGTACGGCATCGAGGTCTACCTGATTTTCGACAGCAGTCCTGAGCTGGCTGATCTTGTCCAGGCAGGCATTGTCTTCATTGCTGGGTACGAGCCCGAGGTGACGTTCTTCTATATCCAGCTCAGCGCTGTTATGCACAGCACCGAGGACTTTTACATCTGTGTAGTGCTCTATGATATTTCTCAGTTTGTCTTCGTGTCGGTAGCCACCGAGCTTGTTCAGTATGACGCCTTTTATATCGATGTTCGTATCGAATGCCTTGTATCCGAGTATCAGGGGGGCGATACCTCGTGTCATGCCGCGGGCGTCGAGTACCAGTGCCACGGGGGCCTTGAGTAACCTGGCAAGTGCAGCATTGCTGTTGCTGCCATCGAGATCGAGACCATCATAGAGCCCCATGTTTCCTTCGATGAGCGAGATATCAGCGTCAGAAGAATAGCGGGAATACGCAGCAAGTATTTCTTCATGCTGCATGGTGTAGAAATCGAGGTTGTAGCAGTTTCTACCGGCAGCTTCTGCCAGCCAGTGTGGGTCAATATAGTCAGGGCCTTTTTTATAGGGTTGTACCTTATGACCCCGAGCGTGCAGGGCGGCACATAAACCAATCGAAATTGAGGTTTTACCGGAAGACTTACGCGACGCGGATATGAAGAGTCTGGACATCGTGGTTACACTCATGATGCATTCTGCACCATAGAAGCAGGTATGTCTGCAGAGTAGCCGTAGCCGCTAACGGTCGGCCGGCTGATGACTTACTTGGAATCAGCCAGGCTCTTTGGCAGGAAAGGCAGTACCTTGATAACGAATGCAACAATTAGCAGGGAAACAGCGACACCACCAACGCCAAGAGCAATCTCATAAATTGACGGCGTGTAGTCGTTTACAACACCATCAAAGAATGAACTGGTAACTTCATAGCCCGGGAATATCTGCAGTGGGTAAGCCTGGCCAGCAATGATGACGGTGTACATGGTAGCAAGACCACCAAGGATAACCAGTGCACAGATCAGGCTTAGCGTCTTGCGGCAGTTCTTTACGCCTGGCGCATAGACCAGTGCCAGCGGAATCAGGCCGCCGAGGATGATCTGACCAATCCAGAAAATCTTGGTATAGCTGCCACCTTCCATCAGGATGAATTTTTCAAATCCATGATGTTCAGTGATATACAGGTTTGTCAGATGATATACCGCTACAAAATAGAGTACCGCAGCGATGAATACACCCAGCAGGTTACGCAGGCGTGCCACGATTTCATCGCCCAGTTCACGGCCTGACCAGTGGTAGGAAGCCATCAGAACGAGAATGAAGATGGCAAGACCAAAGGCAAAGGACATGACAATAAACATCGGTGCCAGCAGCGCTGCGTCATAGGCTGAGCGTGCAACCAGGAAGCCGAAAATAGAACCGGTACCAGTCGTCAGTATCAGGCGCCAGACAAAGGCTGCCATGCCGGCTGTTTTCTTAAACTTGTACATGTTGTGGTCCATCATGAACCAGATGTAAATGCCGACAATAGCGAAGAAACCGGTATAGAGAATGATGTTCCAGGCGAAGATTGACTTGAAGTTGTAGTAAGTCATCGCAACGATCAGGCGGTCAGGGCGACCCAGATCGAGTAGAAGAACAACCAGGCCACCAGCGAGCAGGGCGATAGCCAGAAGGCCTGAGAGACGGGCCAATGGCTCATACTCTTCTTTGCGGAATACGGATGCAACCGAAGCAACGTTGAGTGCGCCAGAGGCAGCAACAATCAGGAACACGGCAAATACGTGCGGCATGCCCCAGACGATCTGGTTGTTCATGCCCGTAACCCAGTGGCCCTGGTGCTCCATATGCCAAACGGCGAGCAGGCCAATAAGCATCAATAAGCCTAAACCACCCAGTAACCCATAGTAGCCCAGGCTGTTACCTTTGATTGCAGAGTATTCAATCTTTTTCATCGTGATTTCTCTAAATTCTTCCTATATGCCCCGATAGCGAACGGCGGTATTCAGTTGCAGGTCAGCGCGCAGCTGCTTGCCACCATACTGTGCAAGTGATTTTGAGATCTTGCTGTTGGGATCATTCAGATCACCGAAGATCATCGCGTCGTGCATGCCTTTGGAGCATGCTTCGACACATGCAGGGGTCTCACCCTTGTCTACACGATGAACACACATGGTGCATGATTCAACTGTGCCTTTACCGCGCGGTGCGCTCAAGGTCTGGTTTTTCACTGCTTCGTGGACGAACGAGCGTGCCTTGTACGGGCAAGCCATCATGCAGTAACGACAGCCGATGCAGATATGCTTGTCGACAAGCGCAATGCCGTCTTTACGCGTGAAAGAAGCGCCAGTAGGGCAGACATCGACACAAGGTGCTGTCTCGCAGTGCTGGCACATCAGTGGCAATGACAGCTCGTGCCCCGTTGATTTGTCACGCAAGGTGACTTTACGAATATACTGAGTATCTGACTCGGGACGACCATTATCAGTCAGACTATGTTCTGCATTACAGGCGTCGATACAGTCGGTGCAGCCTTTTTCGCACTTGTTGGTATCAATCAGCATACCCCAGCGAACTTTTTCCGAGATCGGCTGATCGTCAGGTTTTGCATTAGCTACCTGGTGCAGAAGTACACCGGGTGCGATTGTAATCATACCCGCAGTACTGGCTGTTTTGCTCAGAAAGGCGCGTCTTGAATTATTCACAGCAACTTTACTTTTGTTGGCGCTCATTGTTATTGGTCTCCCGACGCAGTGCCTGCAGATAACATAGTCTGCAAGTCCTGTTGAAGAGATGCGTTATTCTTGCCGCCGCGATTAATAAACTTCTGTGGACGGTCAGCATGACATTCAAAGCAGTCGATGGTGACTGCCGCATATTCGTGACAGCCTTTGCAGAAGTGCTCCTCTGTCTCGATGCTGGCGATCTTGCCGTCTTTACCTGGCTGAACATGACAGTCGATGCAGTTAGCAAGGCTGTGCTTTTCTGTGCGAATACCGTCATACATCGTGTCATCGCGTTGATGCAGGATGTAATTCATATGGTTTCTTTTCATCTCTTCTTCTGGGTGCACACACTTCACACCTTCACCTTCAGGCTCGTGAATGACGGGCTTGGGCGTATCTGCTGAACCCAATACAGGGTACAGCAGGCCTAGTCCAACCAGTAAAAAAGTGATACGCAGAAAGCGGTTTGTCATGATTTCAACCTTGTTGGTCTGTAGATACAGCGTTTACTCACCCAGTGCCATGTCGATGTAACCGGTTGGGCATACATCTGAACAGATGTGGCAACCGATGCACTTGTTGTAATCCGTATCTACATAACGACCGGTTGTCTGCTGGTCTTTCTTGACGCGGAACACAGCATCCTGTGGGCAGTAGATGACACAGTTGTCACATTCGAAACACATGCCGCAGCTCATGCAGCGGTTGGCTTCTTCGATGGCCATTTCTTCTGTCAGGTTGCTCTGACGTTCAGCGAAATGACCCAGAACTTCGTCAGAAGAAGGTACATCGGTATCACGCAGGTTGCGCGGGGTATATTCGAAGTGACCGAGGAACATCTTTTCTGTCGAGATGATTTCCTGTGCAGAGCGATCTTCATAGTTATGAATGGCATAGCTCTGCTTGTCAGTGCCGCGCTGTTCACCTTCGTGATAGTCATTAGCGCTATAGCTGTCTACACCCAGGCCAGCTTCTACCAGCTTGTCTGACAGGTTGAAGTGGTGAACGTCGACTTTAGGACGTTTCCTGACTTCAATATTCTGGAAGTGCTTCTCGATGGTGTCAGAAACGATGTATGCCTGACCGATAGCTGTAGTCAGCAGGTGAGGGCGGACGATGTCGCCACAGACAAAGTGGTTTTCCTTGCCAGGTACACGGTAAACGTTGTCTGAGTCGATCAGGTTACGACCATTGTCGAAATCTTCAACGCCCTGCATGTTACCGCTTTGACCAATCGCAGCAACGATAACGTCTGCTTCAACGGTATATTCTTTACCACCTTCGACAGCAACCGGTGCGTTGTTTTCCCATTTGCAGTCAACGAACTTCATGCCGGTAGCGCGACCGCTGTCATCACGAATGATTTCAACAGGCATTACTTCGTTCATGATGTTAACGCCTTCGATGGTAGCGTCTTCAACTTCGTGCTGTGCAGCTGTCATTTCTTCTTTCTTGAACAGCGCAGTCAGAGTTACCTGGGTGCATGGAATGTTGGCAGATGGATCGTGATCCGCATGGCTTGCTTCGCCATTAACCACAGCTTCAGGTGCGTCGCTGTAGCCTTCAACAGTACCGATACGGCGTGAAACAGATACAACGTCGATAGAAGTATCACCACCACCGATGCAGAGTACGCGTGGTGCGGTGTATTTCATTTCACCCTTGTTGAACTGCTCAAGGAACTTAACTGCAGATACGCAGTTCGGTGTTTCGTCCCAGCCTTCGAGTGGCAGGTCACGACCTGTCCAGCAGCCCATGGCCCACAAGATGGCGTCGTATTCTTTTTCGAGGTCTTCAACACTAACGTCAGTACCAACTTTAGTGTTCATGCGTGTTTCGATGTGACCCATGTCCAGGATGCGCTGACATTCGTTGTCGAGGAAATCACGTGGGGTACGATAGCCTGGAATACCGTAACGCATCATGCCGCCAAGTTCGTCGTGATCATCAAAGATGGTTGAAGCGATACCCTTGCGACGTAGCTGGTAAGCAGCAGCCATACCCGCAGGACCACCACCGATGATGGCGACTTTCTTGTCAGTCATCTCGGCGCTGTTGTCAAACTTGAAGCCTTCAGCAAATGCAGTGTCACCAATGTACTGCTCAACAGAGTTGATGCCAACGAAGTCTTCAACGTTGTTACGGTTACAACCGTCCTGGCATGGCGCAGGGCATACACGACCCATCATAGATGGGAACGGGTTGGCATCTGTTGAACGACGGAAAGCATATTCCTGCATGCTGACACCTTCAGGTGGTGTTTCAATACCACGCACGATGTCCAGCCAGCCTCGAATATCCTCACCAGAAGGACAGCTGCCCTGGCATGGTGGAGTACGGTGTACGTAGGTAGGGCACTTGTGTGAAGTGTCTTCTTTGAAAATCTTGTTTTCAAAACCGCCCCAATCAGTGTCACCTTCTTCATATTTTCTGAAGGTCAGCTTAGTGTTCATGTCATCACTGGAGGTTGCCATGTCGTTCTCCTGTTAAATACCGTTACAGAGTGAGTATCGTTAAAATATTGTTTTACGCTGCTTCGTCAGTTTCAGCGTTTTCAGCTTCATCATCGTCTTGTCCGTCGAGGATGATAGCGTTGCTCACCAACTGGTGAACACTGACAATCTGGTCCATGGTCATGCCGTAGTAGGGCAGTACCTTGGTAAATTGGGATTTACAGATGGCGCAAATTGCTGCCATGTGGGTAACACCCTTATCTTCAATTACATTTTTCAGAGCTTCCATACGCGGTAAAGCGCCTTTCAAACGAAGCTCCATCAGGTCGTCTGTCAACAGGCCGCCGCCACCGCCGCAACAGAAAGTTCTGTCATGGATGGTTTCGTCAGCCATGTCATGGAAATTGTTACAAACTGCCTTGATTACCTTGCGTGGTATTTCAAACTGGCTTCCCGGGTAGTCGCCGATACGAGATGCACGTGCAATGTTGCATGAATCGTGGAACGTCAGGGTCATCCAGTCGTTCTCGGACGGATCCAGTTTCAGAATGCCTTTGTCGATGCAGTCCGAGGTGAATTCGAGTATGTGCTGTGGCACAGGGTAGTTCGGGTCAAGGAAGTCCCAGGGTCCGGCCAGTGTGTTCAGGAAGTTGTAGGCAACACGCCATGCGTGTCCACACTCACCAAAGATAATGCGCTTAACGCCAAGCTCTTTGGCAGCTTCACGAATACGCAGTGATATTTCACGCATGTTTTCGTAGTTACCAATGAACAGGCCAAAGTTAGCTGCTTCTGATGCTTTTGAGCTGACAGTCCAGCTAACACCTGCCGCATGGAATACCTTGCCATAGCCAATCAGGCCGTCAACGTGTGGTTCAGCAAAGAAGTCAGCTGATGGTGTCACCAGTAGAATGTCAGCGCCTTTTTCATCGACGGGGTAGCGGACTTTTATGCCAGTATCTTCTTCGACTTCTTCTTCGAGGCCTTCCATCGTGTCTACAAGCGCGGGCTCGGGCAGGCCAAGGTTGTTACCAATCTTGAATACCTTGCCGATAATCTCGTTAGAGTATTTCTGCCCCATACCTATCTTGGCGAGGATATCGCGAGCAGCCATGGTGACTTCGGCAGTATCAATACCGTAAGGACAGAATACAGAACAGCGACGGCACTCTGAACACTGGTGGTAGTAGCTGTACATTTCATTGACAACTTCTTCCGTCAGGTCGACAGCGCCAACCAGTTTCGGGAAGTACTTACCGGGCAGGGTGAAATAGCGGCGATAAACTTTACGCAGCAGGTCCTGACGAGCAACAGGCATGTTGTTCGCGTCACCAGTACCCAGGAAATAATGGCATTTGTCCGTGCAGGCACCGCACTTGACACAGATATCCATGAATACCTGCAGCGAGCGGTATTTCTTGAGCATGTTGCCAAGCTCTTCGATGAACATTTCCTTCCAGCCATCGACCAGTCCTGCATCACCGGGAAAACCCAGAGGCTCCTGGAACTGTGCTTTTGCCAGGAATGGAGCACTGTGTGACATAACGCCTTCCATAACGGTAGGAATCACGGGAAATTCATGAGTTTCCGGTATTTCGTATTCAGCCATTATTCAATGTTCCTGACAATATAATGTTCTTGTTATCGATAACGCTTAAGCGTTACGGCCGTCTTCAGCTTCAATTGCGGCGCCCCAATCAGACAGGTGACGCTGTTCACGCGGGTTATCTACCTGGTAACGTGTTGGTGCAAAGAACAGCCCTGGCATGTGCAGCAGCTTGCTCATCGGGAATATAAAACTCAGCAACAGCACCAGTGTTAAGTGCACAAGTAAAATTGTGTCATTAGGCAGGTTCTGCCAGTCGAAGTAGAACAGACCGAGAATAAATGCTTTTAACTGAACGATGTCTGTGTGGGCAACATAGTTCATCATGAGGCCGCTGCCGGCTATTGCAATGATCAGCAGCAGCATCAAATAATCCGATGGTGAAGAGATGTAACGTACACGATCAACAAAGATGCGACGTGCAAGCAGGCCCAACAGGCCAAATACCATGGCAAAGCCAGCATACTTACCAAAGGTCTGCACGACCTGCAGGCTGACGATAGGCCACAGGAAGCTATCAGGGCTGATCACGTATCGCAGGTGACGGAAGAAGGCGAGCAGCAATGAAACATGGAATATCCAGCCAAAGATCCAGGTCCACTTGGTGGAGCGGAACAGGCTGTTAAAGAAGACAATTTCAGTTGTCAGGCGCCATGCAACACCGCTCCTGGTCAGAGGAGCTGGCGTGACGGCGATTTTTAACGGTGCAGGAACGCTCATATACTGACGCACCTTGTATATGATGCCGCCAACTAGAACGATGATGGCTGCATAAAATGCTATGACATACAAAATACTTAAGGCGGTCATTTCAGTAATATCTCGTTTAAACCGTTAAAAAAATGTTTGTCGAGCAGGGGTCTGTGACCCCCGCCCGGGGTGATCAATAAAGATCAGGTTACTTATACGCAACCAGTTGGCTTAGGAAGGCCGGCGTATTTACAAGCCTGCTTACCTGGACCATATGGGAACAGTTCGTACAGGTACTTGCTGTTACCTTTTTCTTTACCCAGCTTCTTACCAACCGCTTTAGTCAGTACGCGTACTGCTGGAGCAATCTGGTACTCTTCGTAGTATTCACGAAGGAAGTTGATGATTTCCCAGTGGTCATCAGTCAGCTCAAGGTCTTCAGCCTTGGCCATAACTTCAGCAACAGCTGGTTCCCACTCGTTAAGGTTAGAAAGGTAACCTTCTTCGTCTACTTCAAGACTTTTACCGTTTACGTCGATAGGCATAATGTGCGCTCCTCGTTGAGAACGAAATAAAAAATTAAATTAAAGCCAGGCCTGAACTTGGTCAGACTCAGCCACTAAATCAACAAAACCGTCGTAATCAACGACTTTGATACCGTCAGCTAACTTACCGTCAATGCCACGGGCCTGTGCATCAGGACCAAGTACAGCGAAGGTAATGCCATTAGCGTTACTGATTGCATCGGCAGCTGACGTGCCGGCGGTTGCAGCATAAACGCCATCTTCAAAGAGCAGTACGGTTGAGCCGCTCTTTGCAAGACCCAGACAGGTTTCGAAAGAGTTACTTTCAAACGGAGATTTGTTTACAGTGTGAAGCATTGCCATAGTTATATCTCCTAGAAGCTCAGTACTACGTCTTGATCGTCGAGAACATCAGCCAGTTCTGCACGACTTACCAGGCGGATAGAATCCTTCTCAGCCCAATCTTCATCTTCGTCTTCCCAAACAAGATGCTGCAGGTCGTCCAGAGTTAAACCACGTTCTTCAAGCGATTCTTTTTCGACATAAATCTTGTTTACGTCGTAGTCTCCCAGCGCAGAGTAGGTCGGCGAGAAGTTCTTCATGCCGATGCCATCTGTGTTCTGACCCTTGGTCAGCTGGTAAACACCATCACCAATGAAAGCCAGACTTACGTCCTGTTCAAAGGCAGCGCCAATCAATACAACTTCGAGTGACTCGAGTGCGTAGACAGTGCCGTATGGTGCTTTGCGATTAAGGTACATAAATTTCTTTGACATGATATTTCTCCCTTAACCCCCGAATGTAACCAGCTTGTCAGACTCGATGCCGGCTTCGATGAGCTGGCCCAGGCCTGAAATGCGGAAGCCTTCAGCGATATTGTTCGCGTCCTTGCCCTGACGTTTCATTTCGTCTTCGTCGAGCAGGCCGCGACGCTGTGCTGCAGCAATACATACAACAAGATCAAGATCATGTTCTTTCTGCAGCTCCTGCCACAGCTGCGTGATGTTGCGGTCATCCTGCGGTGGAACAGCAAGACGAGTCGCGTTGTTCACGCCGTCGTGATAGAAAAAGACGCGGAAGATCTCATGTCCCTTGGCCAGTGCAGCCTTGGTGAACTGCAATGCAGAATCAGATGCCTGATGCTGGTATGGCCCTTCGTTAATTTGAATACTGAACTTCACAATAGCTCCTTAGAAACGAATGTGAGTTGAAGCGTTAAGGCTGTTACGAGCACCGCGCCATGTATCAACATGGTACTTGGTGAACGGCAGGTTAGTAACTTCGAAGAAACGTGGCCAACCGATACGCTCGATCCAGTCATTAATACGTTCCCAATCCTTGGCGTCCTCTTTGTATGCTTTCAGGATGCTCTTAACGATGGCATTTGCTTCAGGCCAGCGAGGTGGATTGTTAGGGATACCAGCAGCAACCAGTTTCTGGAACGTAGGTTTGCCACGAGCGTTTGAGTGGTTACCACCTACCCAGATAGCCAGCTTGGTGTGCTCAGCATCGTTGATCTGCATTGGAGGACAAGGAGGGAAGCAGGCACCACAGCAGATGCACTTCTTCTCATCAACTTCAAGTGAAGGTTTGCCGTTAACCATTGCAGGACGAATAGCAGCAACCGGGCAGCGAGCAACAACAGAAGGACGCTCACATACGTTGGAAACCAGGTCATGGTTAATCTTGGGTGGCTTGGTGTGCTGTACGTTGATAGCTATATCACCCTGGCCACCACAGTTAATCTGGCAGCAAGAAGTAGTGATATGTAC
The DNA here is from genome assembly GCA_029287435.1 of Gammaproteobacteria bacterium. Classification (GTDB taxonomy): domain Bacteria; phylum Pseudomonadota; class Gammaproteobacteria; order SZUA-229; family SZUA-229; genus JABDQW01. The sequence continues at coordinate 11,545 of JARFRD010000175.1, read as the reverse complement.
ACGGTTAGGCATGTTGTTTTCACGGAACTCGTCAATGAGCTCGTCCATCATGGACTTAACAACACCTGATGCGTCAGTACCAGGGATGTCACAGTGTAACCAGCCCTGTGTATGAGAAATCATGGTTACAGAGTTCTTGGTACCACCAACGATGTAGCCAGCGTCTTCAATTGCCTTGATCAGTGGCTCAACTTTGGATTCGTCAGAAACCATGTACTCAACGTTACTGCGAATAGTGAAGTGGATGTAACCATCAGCATACTCGTCACCGATGTCACACAGCTCACGCAGTGTAAAGATGTCGAGAATACGCTGTGTACCACAACGTACTGTCCAGATTTCGTCGCCGCTATAAGCAACGTGACGAAGTACACCTGGTTTTGGATGCTCGTGGTATTTCCACTGCCCGTAATTCTTGCGCATAACGGGGTGCATGTACTGGAATGCGTCCGGACATCCGGATTCAATTGGCGAACGAGGTTTATCAGCCATGGTTATTCCTCAATGTATATATAAATGTATATTTGTTGTTAGAAAGGGGCCGAGGCCCCTTCCATGTAGCTTTGTGTCTTTGTAAAACGATTAAGCAGCCGCTTCTTCCATTTTACGTTCGAACCATTTTTCAGCTTCTTCGTCCCAGCCGTCCATACGAATGTATGAGCTCTGACGTGGGTGAGAAACCATGTTTGGATCAACGTCGAGGTCGAAATCGACACCTTCAAGGAAGTTAACAAGACCGATGCGTTCAATCATCTCACCGCAACGCTCATGCTCAAGACCGTTTTCTGCCCAGAAATCGATGATTTCTTCAGCCATTTCGATCAGGTTTTCATAATCGTCTTCTGTTTCGAGCTTCTTGAATGGAATAACTACTGTACCCATCAAGTCACCAATCTTCAGTGTACGCTTACCACCGATAAGAATGGTTACGCCTTTGTCATCACCAGGATGCAGTGCTTTAGGCATAACGTTCAGGCAGTGCATGCAACGAACACAGTTACGGTTATCAACAGCCAGTGTGTCGTCGTCATTCAGAGACAGTGCATTGGTCGGGCAACGTGTAACAACGTTGTCAATAATATACTGGCGACCCTTGGCAGCGACATATGCCTTAACTTCTTCCTGGTCAACTTTCATGTCATCGCGCCATGTGCCGATAACAGCCATGTCAGCACGCTCGATTGCGTTCTGGCAGTCATTTGGGCAACCGGAAACTTTGAACTTGAACTTGTATGGCAGTGCAGGGCGGTGAACGTCATCAGTAAAGTTGTTTACCAGGTGACGGTGAATACCGTGCTCGTTTGCGCATGACATTTCACAGCGAGAAGCACCTACGCATGACATTGCAGTACGTACGCATGGGCCGGCACCACCGAGGTCCCAACCGTAATCGTTGATTTCGTCAAAGAAGTGCTGTGTGCCTTCTGTAGTAGTACCGATGAACATGATGTTACCGGTCTGGCCATGGAAGGTCTGCAGGCCGGAACCGTGTTTCTCCCAGCTGTCACCCAGCTGACGTAGCATGTCAGTGGTGTAGTGGTTGCCTGCAGGCGGCTGTACACGAATAGTGTGGAATTCTTTTGATTCAGGGAAAGCAGAACCGACTTCAGAGAAGCGAGGAATAATACCGCCGCCGTAACCGAATACAGATACGGTACCGCCTTTCCAGTAACCCTTACGAGTTTCGTATGAGTGTTCCAGCTGACCTAGCAGGCTGCTGGTTACTTCCTGGATGCGTTCGTCAGGATGCTCATCACGGAGTTTTTTGATACCTGAGATGAAACTTGGCCAGGGGCCGTTTTCGAGTTCATCCAGCATGGGGGTTTCATAAATCTTTTTGGCCATGGGTTTCTCCTATTGGCTAAGCTGCTTGCAAGCAAGATTAGATTCGGGACGCAAATTCTAATCCTAAAACTTTTTGTTCTCAATATCCCTTATACCACTATAAGGGGACTGAATTTTAGGTGGTGCAATTGTAGGGCGGGGCACTCGAAGTCAGAATCCTACCCTTGGGAGAGCAGGGGCAATACGCTTTATCTCGAATGGGATAGTGAAATATTTTGTTCATATTTGACGTATTTGGAATATATTGAATAACTGGCTATTAATCAGCAACTTATGTAAACAAGGGTGAGATCCGCTGCTTCTTTAGTGAGAGTGATTATCACTATTATATGGAGTAATTGCTGACTCTATATGGTCTCCTATCGGGACTATTGTATTTTACCGGTGATGTGGGCATTCTGCTTCGCCTATGAATATACATCTGCATAATCGTGTACTGCTTACGCCCGCTGAAGACAGCCCGTTCTACCTGGCCAATGAGTCCGGCTACCGTGAGTGGCGCCAGCGCAAGCTCGATCAGCGACCGGCCCTCGAAGATTTGCTGGTTCAGCTGGATAATCCCTTCAAATTAACCCGGGAAGAACGGGATCGAATCGTACACCTGAACGCCGTTTGCAACATGGCTATATATAAGGTCTCAAATGAGGACCAGTTTGCGGATAAAAAACTGGTTCACCAGCTGGGGCTGCAGCTGGGCTTGAGCCACCTGGACGATAACCTGCGTTCCGATGAGGATGACATTACCAGCATTGAGGTCAGGGAGCAGCAGGGCAACAGGTACATACCCTACACCAACCGACCGCTCAGCTGGCATGCTGATGGTTATTATAATGAGCCGGAACGGCAGGTCAGGGGTTTTATTGTGCATTGTGTGAATCCAGCGGCGGAAGGTGGAATCAGCGGCCTGATTGATCATGAACTGCTCTATATTCGCCTGCGAGATGAAAATCCAGAATATATTCAGTCACTTATGCGCCCCGGCGCGATGACCATACCGCCTAATATCGACTCAGGAACAGAAATACGCGGTGCATCCGTCGGCCCGGTATTTTCTGTGGATGCTGACACGGGTAGTTTGCACATGCGCTACTCGGCGCGAAAAAGAAACATAGAATGGCGAGATGATGAACTCACCCGTGCGGCTACGGCTCTAATTACTAAAGAGCTTGAAAATCCGGAAAATGCCTATATCTACAAGCTAAATGCGGGCGAAGGTTTGATCTGTAACAATGTTTTACACAAGCGTGACGGATTTCAGGATAGCCCGTCACAGAAACGTTTGATATATCGCGCGCGTTATTATGACCGTATTTCCAATACAGGACTCAACGAGCAGGAAGAGGTGATTTAAGCCATGCTGTGGTTAAGTGAAGTGCTTATTCAGGGCAAAGACCTTGAATCATTCGAAGACCTTAAAGAGGAACTGAAGAAGCGTGCCCGCGATGGTGAGCTTTTTTTTCGCATGGATGTAAAACCACCGTTTCCTGATACGCCAAACGACTGGGAAGACAAACTGGAAGCGGCCTTTACCGCGAGACAGGATTAATAATTAACCAATCAAATTCAGGTAGTTAAAGTGCTCTGGGAAGACGACGACAAGAAAAAAGATGAGTTTCAGGTACCGGATAATGTAGTTGATCTGTGTTTCAAGATTAACTGTAAACAGATTCCGACCATGCACGCGTGGGAACTCTCCCAGGCGATGTTTCAGGCTTTGCCCTGGCTTGAGCAGGATGCCGAAGTCGGCATTCACCAGATACACGGAGCGACCACCGGCAATGGTTGGGAACGTCCACCTGACGGCGAACTGATGCATCTGTCACGCCGCGCCAAAATGAACTTGCGTGTTCCCAAAGACAAAATCGAAGATGCCAAATCGCTAACCGGGCAAACGCTCGACATTGCCGGTTGCAGTGTGGAGGTGGGTGAAGCAACAGTAAAGCTGCTTAGTCCGATTCAAACTATTTTTTCCCGCTATATCATCGTACCTGAAGGCGTCAGCGAAGATGATGAGAACGCCTTTGTTGAGTGGCTGGTTGAAGAGCTCAAGCAGCGCGATATTGCTGTGCGCAAAATGCTCTGTGGCATCGGTCATTCGATCACCACACCAGAAGCTGAGCATGCGACACGCAGTGTTATGATCGCTGATCTGGATAAGCCTACCTCCTTGAAATTACAGGAAAAAGGTGTGGGTGAAGGTCGTCACCTGGGTTGTGGAATCTTCCTGCCGCACAAGGGTATTCGCGCTGTGGGTGAAACTGAAGACAAGTCTCACTTCACAGGCACCTGATATATCCCTTTCAGGTAGGGAGTCTGGAATCCTGTATTAATCTGTTTTAATATTCGGCCTCGAAATTTTAAGCATTTATTTTTTTAAGAGATAAAAGGGTAAGAACACTATGTCTGCACTTGACTCAGTAGAAAGAACTGAAAATGGCTATCTGGTAAATTCAAGCGACTGGAATGAAGAAATCGCTACAGAACTCTTCGCCGAAGAAGGTATCGAGCCGACAGAAAGGCATTGGGATATTGTGAAGTATGTTCGCGAACAGACACTGGCTGGTGATGAGCCTAACGAACGTAGCATCATGAAAGCCATGGGTAAGCTTTGGGGCGAGAAAGTCTCATCCAAGCTGATGTATGAAATGTTCCCCGGCATGCCTTCCAAGCAGGGCCTGAAAATCGGCGGATGCCCACAGAGTACGCGTAAAGGCGGCTATTAATCAATTGAACCTTAACCCTTATGGGGTATATGGTTCAGATTTGGCCAAATGCTAGACTTTGGCCACTAATTTTACACAGACTGGCTAAAACTTAGTCAATCAACAAAGGTGAACAACATGAGCGATAAAGCAGCAAAGATCAAAGAGATGCTCGAAATGCAGAAAAAATTCATCGAGTATGAACACAAGAACGGTGTTGATCCTAAAGATTACTTCAAGCCTGATTCAGGTCATGAGCTGGACGGATACCGTCAGAAGTACATGGAGCTGGCAATGGAAGTTGTAGATATGGCTCATGAAGAAGCAGGTTCAGAGCGCTAAGCTTTAACCAACTTCAAATCTAAAAAAGCCGCGTTTATCGCGGCTTTTTTTGTTTTCGGGTGTTTTTAACGCAAAGGCGCTAAGGCGCCAAGCACGCAAAGATGATTATCTGTAGGGTGGGCACTGCCCACCTGTTATGTTGTGGCGACAATGGTGGGCAGTGCCCACCCTACATTGGAAATGTATCTTGGCGACCTCTGCGCCTTAGCGCTTTTGCGTTAAAACTATCAGGTTTAACTACAAATCGCTCCACATGCGTACGAGGTTGATATACGCATTGCTGACCAGTTCGGTTTCTTCTTCGCCTTTCGATTTATCCAGCAAAATATCACGCGCCTGAGACAGTCTGTAAAGCAGTTCACGCTGTGCAGGGTCGCGCACCATACTTTGTAGCCAGGTAACAGCAACGATGCGTTCTCCGCTCGTTACTTCAGCCACACGATGAGTACTACCCGAGGGATACATTACGGCATTACCAGCTTCGAGTTTGACGCGCTGTTCACCATATGCGGTTTGCACCACAAGCTCGCCTCCATCGTAGTCTTCCGGTGAGTTCAAAAACACGGTGATAGACAGGTCGGTACGATAACGCTGGCCGGCTGGACCCATGATGGGATCATCAATATGGTTACCGTATTGCATGCCTTTGGAATACTTGGCATAAAAGGGTGAGGCGATCTTTGCAGGCATGGCTGCATTCAGGTACACGGGATGTCTGACAAGTTTGCCCATGACCAGGTTGTTCAGCTGTGCCATTAGCTGGTCAGATGTCTGCATTTCAAGGTTGTTTTTAACGTCGATAGCTTCACTTCCGGCCGAGAGTTTGCCATCTACGAAGTTGGCTTGCGAAATAAAATCATGTACGACGTCAAGTTCTTTTTTATCGAGGACGTCAGGGATGGTTATCAGCATTATTCATTACCGGGTTTCACGTATAATGATGTCAATCTTAACAGGTGAGTACTATGAAACTTAATATTATTGTTGACGGTCGCACCAATGCATTTGATGTGCCGGATAACCTGCTGACGGAAGCAACTGAATTCTTTGAAAAGATGGATGCCGATATGGATAAAGGCTGGCAAATGAGCCGTGACTGGGTTGACTGTCCCGATGCAGAACAGCGTTGCCAGATTGCAGCCGATAAAATACTTACGGCCATTGAGAACGATAACGAAAAATTACTGATGATGATGGCGGCTTATATTCTTCGTACCATGCCGGGTGTTACCGGTGTTAATATCGATGTAACCGGTGATATGAATGAAACCGATATCATCATGGGGCATGAAGATAACCGGCCGCTGGGTCCAATCTTCAGTTAGTATTTATCTCGTCACCGCGCTGCAAAAATAATTAGCCACAGAGGCACAGAGTACACAGAGGTTAATTAGATGTATTGCTCGCCATATCTCACACAAGTCGATTGGTAGATTCGCACAAACCAAAAATTATCTCTGTGCGCCCTGTGTCTCTTTGGCAAGTACATCTATACAATGGCTGATCTTTTTTCTGTAACTGCACCGCTGAAGATTCGTTTACCTGATGGTAGCCAGCAAGTGGTTGCCGAACTCTTTAAACATCCAGAAGGTATTGTTTATTTTGAACTGTACTGGCACGAAGATCATGAGGCTCGGATACATCTGGTTAAAGGTGAGTTGAACGGTGACGGGCCGTGGAAGATAAACGATCACATACTTTATGTGCTGGGTTGTCGTGGTACGGATGCTGATCTGGCGAATGAATATGCCGAGTGGCAAACCTGGCGAGTACAGAATCCCGATGCATATCCAGACAGCAGGGTCATAGCCAGGATAGCTTCAAGTTATGGTGTTACAGATGCTTGATCATTTGATAGTGCTGGATACTGTTAAATAACAAATAGCTTTTTTGTTTTGCTTTGTAGCCCAGCTTTTCGTAAAAGCCTACAGCAGGTTCTCTTGCATCTAACACAATCAGGTTATGTTTTGTTCTTGCTGCTTCCTGTTCAAGCGCATTGACGATGATGGAACCTATACCGTTGCCTTCATAACTATCATCCACAGCCATGTAACGTATTTGAGCTTCATTGGTTGAATTATATTGCAAGCGACCAACACCAATGACTTTGTTGGCATCGGTTGCCATGATATGAAAGCACTGGTCTTCAATGTTATCGACCTCGCTACCCCTGGGTTCATGCCAGGGTGCACGCAAGATGCGCCAACGCAGCTCGTAATAACGCTCGAGCTCGTCTTCAGATTGCGGTTGTTTTAACTGAAAGTCCAATGATTAGACAACAAAAAACTTTGCGCACTTTGCGCCTTTGCGGTGAATTAAATTAAGCAAATACAACCCAGGTCGTCGCAATATATTTCACACCCTCTATCACTTCACAAGCACGATGTTCATGTGTCCAGAATGGCGGGAATAAAACCAGTTTGCCGGCTTCGGGTTTGATCTTGATGTCCTGGTACAAAAACTCGGTTTCGCCGCCAGGGCCTTCCACATCATTCAGATACCATAGTGCCACGAGCTGTCGATGACTGAATTCATGGCTGCCACCATCGATATGCCAGTGGTAATACTCACCAGGCAGATAACGTTGCAGGTTATAACCCATGTCCTTAAACGGGCCTTTAAAAAAAGGAAAGGTTTCACGAAACTCATGAATGGCTGTACTCAATGAGCGAAACAGTTCGGTATCGAGGTCCTTCCAGTGTTCCTTGCCGCTGGTGACCAGGTCGGTGGTGTGCTTGATACCCCTGTCTTTTGAAACCGTCTGACCAATGCGGCCTTGATACTGTTCATCTTTGCATTGTTCAAAACGCCGAATCATTTCATTGCATATGTCCAGCGGTAATGCATTGTGCTTTTCGTAAATAAAGGTGTCGCGTTTGACTTCGTGTATTGTAGAAAGCGGTTTACGTACCGCATGTTCTGCGTTCATAGGGTGAGGCCGTTACAGGGTATTGTTGTTGACGAGTTGTTCAATGTGTTCGTGGCTATTGTCGCCGTATTGATTGAATAATGCCAGTATCTGTTTTGACTGTTGCAGCCAGTGCGTTCGGCCTTTTTCAACCAGTTGTTGCAGTGCAGATACGTCATTGCTGTTTTCCCAGTCTTGATAGGCCTCCATTAGCGACGGGAAAATATGTCTACGCATGTTGGTGAGATTGGCCATGTAGAAATGGATAGATGCGTCATTCTGTTGCTCTAACAGTGCGGGTAATGTTGACAGCGCATCAGCCAGGTGATCACGAACAGCGCGTGCCATGATCTCTGCCTGGGTGAACATGATCTGCGACATCATTTCCTGCCAGCCTTGAAGATGCTCGCCTGCCTTGATTTCACCGATTTCATGCAGGATAGCGGACTCGAGCTCATTGTCTGTCATGTTTTCGAGAGATTGGTCCAGGGCATCGTCAAAGTCGTAACATGCAATCGCACGGGCCATGGCATTTTCGGGTTTGCTCCAGCGCCAGGTTTCGATTTTTTCCCACAGCATGCGCTTGAATGATTCGCGTCGTATGTAGATGGTTTGATTCTGGCTCATCGCGGGCGGTGAGGTCAGGTCGCGTGCATACTCGCGAGACGAGATGAAAATGTTGTAACCATTCAGACTGTCGTGACGTACGAGGTCACCGAGAAAGAAATGTGGCTTCGACTTTACGCCAATGCCGGCACTGTATACGAGCCCGTGGTTGATCAATTTGCGGTTGATTTGATCAGAATCGAACGGGTCGTGGTTCTCGCCATTGATGTGAATGTGCGCATATTCGCTGTCTTCGATATCTGACCAGAGCTGTTCACGTTCAACCAGCCAACGGCCGACATCATCTTTGGTCAGGCTGGAGTTGAAATCCTGTTCCATCTCCCAGCGAAAATATTCACGCATTTTGAGCAGGTATACGCACATGGTGTAGTTGCCTGCATAGCGAGCATCCGAGATGTTGCAGTTATATTGCACCGCTTCAACAAGTTGTCGGTGAGAAGGGCTCATAGATTCTGTAGTTAATAACCTAGTAAATTAGTATACTATTCGAGCCTAAAGATGTGTAAGAGTTTCAAATAGAGGATTTCGTGAGATTACGAGTCAAAAACAAGTGGAATGACAAGAACAAGGAACGCAGTATCGAGGATACAGCGGGCGTCATCGCGTTCAACTTATGGAAAATCGCTAGCGCAAACGTGCTCAACCTGGAAAACGAAGGCTTTCAGACCGACAGCCAGAGCCAGCGTGTCGACGTGATTGCCGAGCTGGTTGCCTTTTACGTGCACGTCGTAGATCGCCTGCTGGCAGACAAGAATTACGATGAAGACAAGCGACGCCAGATGATCGTGTCGTTGGCGATGGGCCTGGCGAAAACCGTCAAGGACAACCGTGTGGATTTTGATGGCGAAGGTGACCATAGCCAGGCCTTTGTCGAACTATTGAATGCGCGCATGTCGGAATACGCTGGCTTCGCCTATATCGACAATGAACCGGGATTCCAGCTCAGGCGTCGGGTAGGGGAGCATGTGCAGGCTGTGATGGGCGAAAAAGACAACAAGTGGGTACCGGACCAGGTGATGGATATCGAGCTGCCAGACGCGTTAAAAGCGTTCAAGCGTGTGGTGCGGGGCCTGATCTAGTTGGCAAACTGCGCCCGGGGCTGAAAAAGCCAGGCATAAAAAAAGGCCGGGAATTTCCGGCCTTTTTTACTGTTTGGGTATGCAGGATACCCGGCACAGGATGATCAGTAATTACTTGACCCAGTTGCTGTAGTTGTCAGCGTTCTTTTCCTTGCCGTCTTCGTAACCAGCTTCATAAGCTTCAGTTACACGCTGCTCTTCGCGAGGTGGGTTAAGTACGTAACCGCCTTCCCAGCCGCAAATGTATTCCGGATCTACACCAGCTTCTTCCATCTTGGTGACTGCATTGTAGTAATCTTGGTTCATCTTAAAAAATCCTCTGTTAGATTTTGTTTCACCACCTGACAGAGCCATGCGGCGTTAATTACATATCGCAGCCTAGATCTAAGACTAGAGCCGCTGAACTGGGCGCAAATTATACCGTAATCGAAGTGCGGGGTTAACTGCCTGTTTATATCCCTTTGGGGAGGCATAATGGCTGTGCGTATACCGCGATAGCGCTATTTGTAACGACGGTGGCGCAGGATTCAGCCGTGCTAAAATGCGAACAATTTTTATTTCGGGGTGATATATGTCCAGCGAAAAACCAGATGTTGAAGATATCGAGGCATCCTACGCCAGCGGTATGGCAGCTTTTGAAGCCAAGAATTTTACCCAGGCCATGCGCTTTCTGTCGCCGATTGCCGAAAGTGGCGATGCCGAAGCGCAGCACCGCTGCGCCATCATGTACCAGAATGGTCTTGGTGTTGTAGCCAACGAGCAGAAGGCGGCAGAAATGATGCGTGCAGCAGCAGAGCAGGGCCATGCGGTTGCCCAGCACGGCCTTGGCTTCATGTACATGGAAGGCGAGTGTGTTGAGCAGGATAGCCAGCAGGCCTTGAAGTGGTTCGGCCAGGCTGCCGAGCAGGGTCTGGTGGGGTCGCTGACAACCATGGCCATGATGTACGATGAAGGTATTGGGGTAGATAAAGATCCCGAGAAAGCCAGGGAGCTATACAAGAAAGCAGGCTTCTAGAGCGTTGTCCTGGATAGATAATCAACTTTTACAATGAAACATAAGTTATTAAAAAATATTAAATTATGCGTCCTGCACATCTCTTAACTGTCATCGAAAAAGAATATCAGAGCACCCTCGAAGGCCACCACACACCGGTTATGTTGTGGGGGCCGCCGGGTGTGGGTAAATCACAGATGGTGGCGCAGATTGCTGATCGCCACGATGCCACCCTGATCGATATCCGACTCTCGCAAATGGAGCCCAGTGACCTGCGTGGTATCCCGTTTCGTGCTGAGGATGTAGTAGAGTGGGCTGTGCCCGCGATGCTGCCAAACGCTAAACGACATGGAGAAGAGGGCATCCTGTTTCTCGATGAAATTACCTCGGCACCGCCGAGTGTGTCTGCGGCTGCTTACCAGCTGATCCTGGACCGCAAGCTCGGTGAATACGAAGTACCGAAAGGCTGGGCCATCATCGCTGCGGGTAACCGGCAGGGTGACCGTGGTGTTACCTACAGCATGCCTGCCCCCCTGGCTAACCGCTTCTCGCATTACGAAGTCGATGTCAACATGGATGACTGGGTGCACTGGGCCTATGCCAACGGCATCGACGAGCGCGTCATCGCCTTCCTGCGTTTTCGCCAGGACCTGTTATTTGATTTCGATCCATCGCACAACCCGGTCGCATTCCCGTCACCACGTTCCTGGGAGTTTGCCCACCGTGCGCTGCAGAAATTCGAAGACAACCACGACCTGCTCACAGGCGCATTACAGGCCTGCGTCGGCAACGCAGCCGGCATCGAGCTCAAGGCCTTCATCGAAAGCCTGGATCAAATGCCCGACCTTGATGCCATCATCAACGGCGAAGACATCCCGGCGCCCAAAGAAATTGACCTGCAGTACGCTGTTGCCTCAGCCCTGGTCGGCCGCGCCATCCGCGCCAAGGACAGCGACGATGCTGCAAAAGTACACGGCAACATCCTGGGCTATGCCAGCAAATTCCCGCAACGCGAAATGGGCGTGATGATGGTGTCGGATATGCACCG
>JARFRD010000173.1 GCA_029287435.1 Gammaproteobacteria bacterium | reverse complement strand
CAGCGGTGATGCATAATTATATCCACTACAGTGACTTTCTACACTCGTGGAATTTTCAACAAAGCACAACTATAACTCTCTACCACCGGTAACTGAGATCAACCGCAGCAGAACGGCTCATACGATACAGACCGGGCAATCCGCCTTCATCAAAATAGAAGGATTTCTTCTCGAAAATGATATCCAGTGCAACACTGTCAGTAAATTCTTTTAGATAGCCAAAAGCGACCCGAGCTTCCCGCACCATTGGGTGTCCTCTCGAAGGGTTGCTGAATGAGAACCCGTTCACGAACCGATTCTCCATATAGACACCACCCCAATTATCATGCTCCCATGCCAGGTTGAAATTAATACCAACAAATGGATTGGAAACATCTGTATAACCTGACACCTTTGTTTCCGCCCATGCCCAGCCAGTCCATAGCTGCACACCGCCGGTGAAGGCGTGCGATGATTTTTTATCCCACTGGTAGATTCCGTTGCGTCCAGCACGAAACAGCGACAGCTCCAGGTAATAGTCGACTTCAAGTGGATCATCGGTAATGACACGAACCGCTCCCAGCTTGAGCATATCTCCCGTTGCGCGCAGATCTTTCTCGCTCTCTATGCTTGGTTTATATATTGCACCCATGGCTGCAAAATCGAGCATGACGTATTCCAGCCCAGTGTCTTCTTCGAGACCAAAGCGAAGCTGTGCATCTAGAACACCATAGAAATATTCCGGCTGAGAAGGCAACGTACAACACTTTCTTTTTTCAGAGAATTCGCCAACCTCGCTTTTGAAATAATAACTGCCATCAAGAAATAACTTTGCACCTTCAAATTTTGGATCAGTAGTTTTCTCCTCATATGCAATGGCTGCACCAAATGATTTTTCACTAATAACCCAGAGTTCAGCAAATGCTGGTGAAACAGGACATAAAACAAAAACAATCAAAAGACTAAATAGCTTTTTAACCATGATAAATGTTCACGCAGTCAGGCGTTATAGAATACACAGCTGCTTTTTTAGCACATTAAGTATATCCGCATTTGCTGGCTTTTTATCTAATTGGCTTGATCAGCACAAGAGCAGTGCAAATAAGTCGCTATCTTGTAGCAGCAAACTACGCAGCCATCAGTATCTACTGGGCTATTGAACGCAGTAACAGCATCTTGTCGAGCCTGTAACTGCCAGGTTTCATGCGAAGGCATTTTTCTCGTAAGATGCCACTCTCTTGTTTTTCTGATATCAGGGCTTTGTTAGTGAGTTTGCCTAACGTAATTTCTGCAACTTGTTCATATATGATTGTGCAGCAAAATCATTACCCGCATCACGATGGAATGCAACCAGCGCACTGAGTATATCTCTGTCTTCGGGGAACCGATTTTGTGCATCCTGCATCACCTTGATAGCCTGCGTCTGCTGCCCGGTAGAATTTAACGCGACCGCATACACATAAACGTATCGGGAATTCTGATCATCGAGTTCTGACGCTTTCATCAGATATTCCACAGCATTATCTGCCTGCTTGCTACGTACTAATGACAAACCTAGCGCATAGTTTGCGTCTGCGCTTGTTGCTACTGTTTTAACAGCTTTTCTTAAAACCTTGTTCGCCTCAACTTCTTTCTGTTGTGCGCGGTAAAGGTCGGCCAGATTTATGTATGCAGGAATAAACACATCTTCCAACTCGATTGCTTTCTTATACGCTACCTCTGCCTTATCAGCGGCACCTATCGTGGCATAATAATTTCCGAGGTTTAGCTGCGACTCTGGACGCTCAGCATTGGCAAGTTGTGAATCAATATACTCGCCTGCTGCCTTGTTATAGATTGATAGCTGCTCACCTTTTAACTGGCCTGTTGGTACAGCTGCCAACACCCTCGCCGCTTCGATACGCACCGACCTGACCGGATCATCAAGCAACGGAAACACCAACTGAACCAACAACGTTGGCTGCAAGCCTTCGAGCGCACCGATACTTGCCATGCGCACCATGGCATCATCATCTTTAAGGCCGCGCTGTATAACTTCAAAATTTGTTTGATCAAGATAGCGCGGCAAATAACTAATTGCTGATGCCCGTGCAATATCAGGTGTTGCCATATTATTAATCTGTTCAGCAAGTAACCGCCCCGCCTCCGGGTTACCCTTACGTGCACCGTCAATTGCACTGGCAAACTGCTGGTGTCCGCTGGATGTAGTGCCGTACCACTGTTTAACCTGTGCGCTCGACCAGGCTGCATCCTTGTCGACATGACACTGGTTACAGGCATTCGGTGTTCCGAGCTGTACAGACAAGTCCGGTCGCGGGATTCTGAAACTGTGGTCATGCCTTGGATCAACCACCATGTAGTTACGCGGTGGCATATGGCATTCCGCGCACAAGGCACCTTTGGAATCTGCCTTGTGGTGATGATGTTTTGGTGTATCGAATTTATCAGCGGCATGGCATTGCAGGCACACCCCATTACCTTCGGCACGCAACTGGTGACTGTGTGGTTCATGGCAATCACTACAGGTCACACCGGCATGGTACATCTTGCTCTGCAGGAACGAACCATAGACGTAGACTTCATCCTGTATCTGGCCATCGGCGAAGTACATACCTTCATCCAGCAACCTGGGCATGTAGTGGTCAAGGAAAGGCTTACCGGGTGAATATTCTGTCGAGATCACACTGCGACGTGAATGACATTGCGCACAAACCTGTATCTCTTTCTCGGTGGTTCGCTCAGAACTGCGTTGTGCATTGCCTGTTTCAGTATTTAGCCTCCATTCAATTCCCTTACGCTCATCGAACGAAACATCCAGGCCTTTATTGTTATTCAGTGATTCCCAACCCGGTTCTTTCTTTGCCCAGCTGATGTGTTTTGATGAAGGGCCATGACAGGCTTCACAGGAAACATCGATCTCTGACCAGCTGGTTTTAAAAGTATCTGCATTGCTATCGTAATTCTTTTCCAGGTTGGTGGAATGACATTCGGCGCACATGCCGTTCCAGTTAAAGTTTGTTCGCGTCCAGTGCAGCTCATCCTTGTGGGTGATCTTTTCATCGGGATAGAGATGAAACCAACGTTGTCCACCATCTTGTTTATCACGCGTGTCCCAGGCAATCGTCAGTGCCTGCAAGTGTCCGTTATCAAGTTCAACCAGGTATTGCTGCAGTGGCGTTACGCCAAACACATACTTGATTTCATAGTCGCGCAACTTGCCATCAGGCCCGTCAGTGCGCACCATGAAATTATTATTCTTTTTATAGAAACTACTGGTGATACCTGCATAAGTGAACTGGGTGTTGTTGAAATCAGCCAGCACTGTTTTGTCAGTTGCGTGCTGCATCGCGAGATCGTGATGCGAGCCTGTCCAGAGTTCTGTTTGCGCCTTGTGACAGGCAACACATTGGCTTATGCCAACATAGTCTGCAGCACCCGCAAGCGAAGGGATAAGTGCAGCAGAGAAAACATAAACAATCGCCGAGAAGAAATACATCATGCGTGAAATAATCATTAGTCTGGCGATGCTACAGGACATCAATCCTGCACACCAGTGATTGCTTATATGTAACAAAAAGAACATACTTTGCTGAAATAATACAAGCAGAAAAACCTTCAAAACCAAAGGGATATAACAAATGAAACATACTCTCAGATCACTTGCTATTCTGCTCAGCGCCATCGGCATGATGGCTTGCGCACAGGCAGATGATAAAAAACCAAACATCCTTGTTGTGTGGGGAGATGATATCGGCCAGTCGAACATCTCCTACTTCACCAAGGGCATGATGGGCTACAAAACGCCGAATATCGACCGTATTGCATCTGAAGGTATGGCTTTCACTGATTACTATGGTGAGCAAAGCTGTACCGCAGGCCGCTCTTCTTTCATCATGGGCCAAAGTGTCTTCCGTACCGGTCTTTCCAAGGTCGGCCTCCCTGGCGCCGAACTCGGCATGCGTGAGGAAGAACCCACCATTGCCGGCCTGCTGAAAGCGCAGGGCTACGCCACCGGCCAGTTCGGCAAGAACCACCTCGGTGACCAGGACAGGCACCTGCCAACCAACCACGGTTTCGACGAGTTCTTTGGCAACCTCTACCACCTGAATGCTGAAGAAGAGCCGGAAAATGAAGATTACCCGGGCGACATGAAACTGAAAAGCGGCAAGACCTTCAAAGAGCAATTTGGCCCGCGCGGTGTCATCCACTCCTGGGCACAAGCGGATGGCACACAGAAAATCGAGGATACCGGCCCGCTGACTAAAAAGCGTATGGAAACGGTTGATGATGAAACATCTGATCGTGCTATCGAGTTCATCAAAGAACAGGAAAAAGCCGGCAAGCCATGGTTCGTGTGGTGGAGCGGAACCCGTATGCACTTCCGCACACACGTAAAAGATGAACTGCGTGGCATTTCGGGGCAGGATGAGTACTCCGACGGCATGGTCGAGCACGACATGCATATCGGCAAGTTCCTCAAGGTACTCGATGAGCTCGGTATCGCCGACAATACTATCGTGATGTATTCAACGGACAACGGTCCGCACATGAACACCTGGCCGGATGCCGCAATGACCCCGTTCCGTGGTGAGAAAAACACTAACTGGGAAGGCGGCTGGCGCGTGCCAGCATTCGTACGCTGGCCCGGTAAAATCGAAGCCGGCTCGTGGACTAATGAAATTGTTCATCACATGGACTGGTTACCCACCTTCGTCGCGGCTGCAGGCGAGCCCGAAATCAAGGAAAAGCTGAAAAAGGGTGGTGTCGAAGCAATAGGTCGCTCCTATAAAGTACACCTGGACGGCTACAATATCCTGCCGATGCTGACAGGGGAAACAAAAGAAAGCCCGCGCAAGGAGATCTTCTACTTCTCCGACGATGGCGACCTGACCGCGCTGCGCTATGAAGACTGGAAACTGATCTTTTTGGAACAACGCGTCGAAGCGACTTTCCAGGCCTGGATGGAGCCGTTTGTTCCGCTGCGAGTTCCACTCATACTCAACCTTCGCCGCGATCCTTATGAACGTGGTCCGATAACATCCAATACCTACTACGACTGGCTGATTGATCGTGCGTACCTGCTGGTACCGGCACAAACCTACGTCGGTAACTTCCTCACTACTTTCCAGGAGTTCCCGCCAAGACAGAAAGCCGCGAGCTTCAGTCTCGACCAGGTGATGGAGAAATTGACGCCCAGCGGCGGCTAATCAAGCTGAACAACCCTGCCCGGACCTCCGGGCAGGGAACCACTTCTTTATTAAATACAACAAGTCTTTTCATCGATGAAGCAGCGTATTCGTTTATTTCTTATTACTTGCCTGGTACTGACATCATTCGCCTGTACACAAACAGAAACTATCGATCCGTTGCCCTCATGGAATGATTCGCCGGCAAAACAGTCGATAACCACCTTCGTCGAGTCGATCACGAACGATGGCAAGAGCTCTTACGTCCCGCCTGCCGAGCGTATCGCAGTGTTCGATAACGATGGAACACTGTGGCCTGAACAGCCAATGTATTTCCAGCTTGCCTTTGCACTTGATCGGGTTAAAGCACTTGCATCTGAACATCCGGAATGGAAACACACACAGCCTTTCAAGGCCGCGCTCGAAAACGATCTTTCTACCGTTCTGCAAGGCGGTGAACATGCCCTGCTTGAACTGGTCATGGCCACACATGCAGGCAATACAACAGAGGAGTTTGCACAGATCGTAAAAGACTGGTTAACAACGGCGAAGCATCCAAAAACAGGCCAGCTGTATACCGACATGGTTTACCAGCCAATGCTTGAATTGCTGTCCTACCTGCGTACCAATGATTTTAAAACCTATATCGTTTCCGGTGGCGGCATCGAGTTTATGCGTCCATGGACAGAACAGGTTTATGGCATCCCGCCCGAAAACGTTATCGGTAGCAGCATTAAAACTGAATTCGAAATAAAAGACAGCGAACCGGTACTGTTACGTCTGCCCGAGATCAATTTCATTGATGACAAGGCCGGCAAGCCGGTTGGCATTAACCAGCATATCGGTCGCAGACCCATTGCTGCCTTCGGCAATTCAGATGGCGATCTGCAGATGCTGCAGTGGACCTGTATCAAACAGGAAAACAGTTTTTGTCTGTATGTGCATCACACAGATGCAGAGCGCGAATGGGCTTATGACCGTGACTCACATATTGGAAAACTGGACAAAGGCCTGGATGAAGCGAAGTCCAACGGCTGGATGGTTGTCGACATGAGACATGACTGGAAGCAAATCTATCCGAAATAATATGGAGTTTCAGCTCACTTGATGGGATTATTAATCACTGGCGTGATCTGAAGACGAAGATTCCATTCTGTACCATAGTCTTCCGGCTTGATCAGCGAGTAATGCAATTCCACACGGAGCTTGACAGGCGTTTCGCCCCAACGTGTCGTTTTTGTGATCCCCAGGCCTACGGGTACCGTATACCGGTTTTTTGATTCTTCTTCCCAGTTAATGGTAATCGTCGGGCCCATTCCGATCGACCTGGCACCGGGAATAGATTTTCTCAGAATATACTGAATATCTGTTTGTTTAGTATCAGGACGATCTGAATCACCGGCGATTGAGGTCCAGTGCTGTGCCAGCAAGCCCAGGACCCATGGCTTACCCATATGAAATAGCATCGCTGCAGGTCCCGCCTGGTACTTACCCTGTCCTGCTGATTCATCTCTTGCTGTTGGAAACTTGAATGTCGCGCCCGCACCCCATAAGAGGCCAGACCCCTTGTTTGGCCCTATCAGTGTAAGTAGCTGAATATCACCGAACGCTGTATCAATCTTTTCAGGTCCACGCGTGCCAGACGCATCATCGACCGCCTGTGTCACCAGAGGAAAGACCGGGCGCAAAGTAAACATATACTGTTTACGGCTCCCGACTTCAAAAGGCATAAAAGGCTGAAAAAATAGATTATTGGTCGTTTCACTGCCGTCAACGTCGTCCCCGGTTTTAACGGAAGTGTTGTTCTGAAATGTCAGCGACCAGATGCTGGTCAGCGGGTTGTTTAGCTGCCGGTCAATCTCCGCAAGATCTGCGGTTGCAAGATCTTCTGCGTAACTAGTCTGTACACAGGTGAAACCGAAAATGAATGCAGCTGCAATTTTTTTCACTTTGCTGGTTCAAGAAGCTGCTCACGTAGACTCGCAAGTTCCTTATCAGTAATACCCAGACCCTCGCGAATATAGTTATTCATTGAACCGTATTGTTTAACTGCCTCATCGAGCGATTCCATTAAAACACTTCCACCTCGGTATCGTGGAAATCAATACGGAATCAGGTAATTGAGCCAGGCCTGCATCCGTATCATTACTTTACGGATGATATGGGTTGCCTTGACTGTGTCAGTGTATACCGCACCCGTGCCGACAGCTCCGCCAGGAACACTGGCAATATCTATGGGCGTCAACCCGGATTCTGCAAAACCTTCATCAAGCTCCAGAACAATGCCATAGAGCTGTGGCAAAGTCTGCGCGCCTGGAGCGGAAGGGACGTTGCCACTCGGCACAAGTTGCCCTCCCGGGGTTATTGGAGCGCCCATGATCACTCTGGCATTGAAGACCGTGCCGGGAAGGATCTTGAACGTGACCTCTGCCGGCATTCCGGGTCGCAAATGGCGCAGCTGATTCTGATGGATGCCCATCGAAATTTTGTTCAGATCCGTGTGGACGAAGGTCATCCAGGATCGCAGCGGCAGGTTAGCAACCCGCTGTCCCGGCTTGAGCGTAACCCCCAGCACGTATCCCGTAGCAGGAGCCCGCACCACGGTATGCTCCAGGTCGTATTGTGCCTGATCCAATTGGGCAGTCAGTTGATCTACCTCTGCCGTGTAGCGATCCACATCAATCTGGGCGGCAACGTTCTTGCGCAACAGCTCTTTCGCACGTTGCAGATTTATTGTTGCGAGATTGAGCTGCGCATCGAGGCTGTCCACCTGGTTCTGGAACGGGCGCGGATCGATGCGGAACAGGACATCACCTTCCTTGAGTGGGGACAGCGGCTTGACGGGAACCTCGACAACTTTTCCCGAAACTTCAGGAATCACTTCCACGACATACTGGTACACCTGAACAGTCCCGGTGGGCGCACCCCACTGCATGGG
>JARFRD010000157.1 GCA_029287435.1 Gammaproteobacteria bacterium | reverse complement strand
CGTTCCTGATCATTTCCGATGATGGCAGACAAGGTCCCTGTAATTACTCTGGATGGACCCGGTGGCGCCGGTAAGGGCACCATTTGCCTCGAACTGGCCGCGAAACTGGGCTGGCATATTCTTGACAGTGGTTCGCTGTATCGCCTGACTGCGCTTGAAGCGCTGCAAAAAAATATTTCCGACGAACGGCAACTTGCTGAAATTGCAGAAAATCTTGATGTTGAGTACCGCTGTAATGAGGGTCAGCTGCAGATCCTGCTCAACAAAATCGATGTCACCGAAGCTATCCGGGAAGAGGCTGTCGGCTGCAAAGCCTCTGAAATCGCGGCTTTGCCGGCGGTTCGGGCCGCCTTACTCGACCGTCAACGCGCATTTGCGAGTGCACCGGGGCTGCTCGCGGATGGCAGAGATATGGGTACCGTGGTATTTCCCGACTCGCGGTTGAAAATCTTTCTTACGGCCAGTGCCGAAGAACGTGCTAAAAGACGACATAAGCAGTTGAAAGACAAAGGAATAGATGCTAACCTCCCTCAGCTCGTTGCAGAGCTCAAAGCACGCGACGAGCGAGACACCGGACGCAAGACAGCACCCCTGAAAGCAGCGGATGACGCGATCCTTGTCGATACGACCAATATGAGTATCGATGAAGTGGTCAACCAGGTTATGCAAATGGCGAGTCAGCGTTTCGGTACGATCGAAGTCTGAGAATCAAACAGGAGTAATTACAGACTTCATTTGTTTAACTTTAACCCGTGTATGCCTGTTATCGCCATAACGGAAATACATTACAAATCAATTATTTATTATCATGTCTGAAAGTTTTGCCGAATTATTTGAAGAAAGCCTGAACGAAACCGAGATGAACCCCGGTCAGGTTGTTATTGGAACTGTTGCTGATATTAGCGATGGTTATGTCATTGTAACCGCGGGCCTCAAGTCTGAAGGCGTTATCCCGGTAGACCAGTTTAAAAATCTCAGTGGTGACATCGAAGTTGCCATTGGTGATGACGTTGAAGTAGTTCTCGAAGCAGTAGAGGACGGCTTTGGTGAAACCAGGTTGTCTCGCGAGAAAGCCAAGCGTGCAAAAGCCTGGAAGTCTCTTGAAACTTCTTACGAAACAGAAGAAATCATCACCGGTATTATCACTGGCAAGGTCAAGGGCGGCTTCACTGTCGAGCTTGGCGATATCCGCGCATTCCTGCCGGGCTCGCTGGTGGATGTGCGTCCTGTCAGAGATACCTCTTATCTCGAAGGCAAGGAACTTGAATTCAAGGTTATCAAGCTTGATCAGAAACGTAACAATGTTGTTGTATCTCGTCGCGCAGTTGTTGAATCTGAATACAGTGCAGAACGCGAAGCACTGCTTGAAAGCATCGAAGAAGGCAAGCCAATCAAGGGTGTTGTCAAGAACCTGACCGATTACGGTGCATTCCTTGATCTTGGTGGTGTAGACGGCCTGCTGCATATCACTGATATGGCCTGGAAGCGTGTACGTCATCCTTCTGAAGTTGTTGATGTCGGTGATGAAATCACCGTTATGGTTCTGAAGTTCGATAAAGAACGTAACCGTGTATCACTTGGCCTGAAACAGCTGGGCGATGATCCATGGGCAGCTATTGCACAACGTTATCCTGAAGGTTCGCGCCTGACAGGTAAGGTTAGCAACATCACTGACTACGGTTGCTTTGTTGAAATTGAAGATGGTGTTGAAGGCCTTGTCCACGTTTCTGAAATGGACTGGACCAACAAGAACATCAACCCTGCCAGCATTGTTTCACTAGGCGATGAAGTCGAAGTCATGATTCTTGATATCGATGAAGAGCGCCGCCGTATTTCGCTCGGTATGAAACAGTGTCAGCCAAACCCATGGGATGAGTTCTCTGCAACACACAACAAGGGTGACAAGGTAAGCGGTAACATCAAGTCAATCACAGACTTTGGTATCTTCGTTGGACTTGACGGCGATATCGATGGCCTGGTTCACATGTCTGATATTTCCTGGGACGTAACTGGCGAAGAAGTTATTCGCAACTACAAGAAAGGCGATACCATCGAAGCGGTTGTACTGTCGATCGATCCTGAGCGTGAGCGTATTTCTCTTGGCATCAAACAGATGGAAACAGATCCTGTTTCTTCTTTCATGGCCGCCAACAAGAAGGGCTCTCTGGTTAAAGGTACCGTAACATCTGTAGATGCCAAGGCAGCGGTTATTGACCTGGGTGATGGCGTTGAAGGCACACTGCGTGCTTCAGAGCTTTCGCGTGATCGCGTTGAAGACGCTTCTACGGTACTGAAAGTTGGTGATGAAGTTGAAGCCAAGCTGATTGGCATCGACCGCAAGAGCCGCGCTATCAATCTTTCTATCAAAGCCAAGGACTACGATGAAGAAGCCGAAGCTATGAAGGATTACGCCAGCTCACAGCAGGCAACTTCTACAACTCTGGGTGACCTGTTGAAGGAACAAATGGATTCCAACGACTAAACTCAGCAGAGCAATTATAGTTATTAACGAACTATTGAGGACGGTTTAGATGTCTGAAGAGACTAATGCCAGATCAATGATGAAATCCGAGTTGATCGAACGTATTGCTCGCAAGCAAAGCCACCTGGCATACAAGGATGTTGAGCTTGCAGTAAAAAGTTTACTCGAACAGATGAGCAATTCACTGTCAAACGGTGAGCGTATCGAGATACGCGGTTTTGGTAGTTTCTCCTTGCACTACCGTCCTCCACGCTCTGGACGTAACCCTAAAACAGGGGACTCTGTTTCCCTGCCAGGCAAGCATGTTCCACACTTCAAGCCTGGCAAGGAACTCAGGGAACGCGTTAATGATTCCATGAAGAAAGATTAGTCGATCTTCATCTATCAATTCGTTCTTCATTACAGACAGGTGCGAAAACTAATCGTACCAGCAGATATCAATCATCAGCAGGGATACTGATATTCCATGATTGAGTTTTCTGAACTGCCAGGGTGGGCGATAGCTGCATTACCCGTCATCGCCTTGCTTGGCCTGTATCTTCTCAGCAGCAAGAAGAAAAATACATCACATATAAATCATTTCTCAAAAGAGTACTTCAAGGGACTTAATCACCTGCTGAATGATGAGCAGGACAAGGCTCTGGATATTTTCGTCAAGCTGGTCGAAACAGACTGGGATACCATCGATACCCATTTTGCGCTTGGAAAAATATACCGCAAAAACGGGGAAATCGATAAAGCCATTAAAATCCACCAGGGACTGATCGCCCGACCTTCATTGCCGGAACGCTACCGGAATAAAGTCTTGCTCGAGCTGGGCTACGACTACCTCGGTGCAGGCTGGTTCGACCGTGCTGAAGGTTTGTTCAAGGAAGTATTAATCCATGACCCAAAATCCGAGATCGCCTTACACAACCTGATTCTGATCTATCAGCAGGAAAAAGACTGGCATAAGGCCATTGGTACTGCAGAAAATCTGTTTAGTGAGAATCCAGCCAAAGTAGGGCCAATGATCTCACAGTATTATTGTGAACTGGCTGATCTTGCGAAAGGCAAGGGTGATATCAACCAGGTTGAACATAATGCCAACCAGTCTTTAAGATACGATTCGTCCTGCGTGCGTGCGACGATTCTGCTGGCTGATCTGGCAATGAACGCAGGTGATTATGCAAAGGCAAAGGAGTTGCTCATGCATGTAGAGCAGCAGGATGCTGACTTCCTGCCAATCATTATGGACCGACTGGTTGAATGCCACCATCAACTGGATGAGACAGAAGACCTGCTGGACTATCTTGATGACCTCGAATCGCGACTTGAAGAACTGCCACTGATCGAATCACATGCGAGAGTCATCGAACGCTACAAAGACAAAGATGCTGCGATCAAGTATGTTCTGACTAGACTCAAGCAGTCACCCAGTCTACAGGGTATGACCCAGCTGCTTCGTTATCGGGATACTGAAACCGACAATGAATCCTACACCATGATGCTGGGATTAAAATCTGCTGTTGATGTAATGTGGAAGGACCAGTCAGCTTACCAGTGCCGGCAATGTGGATTTAAATCAAATACCCTGTACTGGATGTGCCCCAGTTGCCACAATTGGGGCTCCGTTAAACCTTTTGTAGCGAGTCCCGGTGTAGATGCCTGATCCCAAAGTTATTGTAGCTCTCGATTTCCCTGATGAAACCAGTACCTTGCAACTGGTGGAACAACTCCACCCTGAGCAATGTCGCCTTAAAATTGGCAAGGAGCTGTTTACACGTTCCGGCCCGGACCTGGTGCGACGGCTTGTGGATGCTGGCTATGATGTATTTCTTGATTTGAAATATCATGACATTCCTAACACCGTTGCAAAAGCCTGCATGGCAGCTGCGGATCTAGGTGTTTGGATGGTTAACGTGCATTCACTCGGCGGCCCGTCAATGATGGAGGCTGCACGAAAAGCGCTCTCATCAGACGATGCGCCCTTATTGATCGCGGTTACTATCCTTACCAGCAGCAATGAAGAAGACTTGCAGGCAGTGGGTATCAACAACTCGCCTGCAGAAATGGTCACACGTTTAGCAAGTCTTGCTAAAGCTCAGGATCTTGATGGAGTGGTATGCTCTGCGCGTGAAACAACTTCACTCAAGTCGTTGCTGGGGCAGGAATTCAAGCTGGTAACGCCCGGTATCAGGTTGGCTGACGACAGTACGGATGACCAGAAACGGATCATGACTCCGATCGATGCAGTACAGTCTGGTGCTGACTACCTGGTGATAGGGCGTCCGATTACGCAGGCGGAAAATCCGTTACAGAAACTCAAGATCATCAATGCCCAGATCGAATCTGTCCTTTAGGCTGTTTGTTCAGGCAATCTGAAATTAGTCTAAGTCTTTGTAATATATAGGAAAAATCTTACAAAGAATTCAGAAAATCGCGGATTGTCTGACCTCATGGACTCATCTATTCTTGCGCTTCCTCTAACAACTAAACAAGGATGCGTTATGCAAATATTTAAATCTTTAGTCTTCACCGTGTTACTGACGCTGTCAGGATTCAGCTTCGCAGCACAGGTGAATATCAATACGGCAGACAGTGAAATGATTTCAGCAGAACTGTCCGGCATAGGTAAGAGCAAGGCAGAGGCTATTGTTGCTTATCGTGAAAAACACGGACCATTCAAAAATGCTGATGATCTGGCCAGGGTTAAAGGCATTGGCCAGGCAACAGTCGACAAGAACCGGGATAACATTCTTATCCAGTAATATCTGCTATATCAGGCAACATCAAGAAAAGCCCGCTCAGCGGGCTTTTTTTTATTATGCCTGATAAAATTCCGGGGCTATGCATGAGAGTGAAGAAAACCTGTTTGAGTCTGCACACAAGTGCTTGATGATCAAAGATCCATATCAGAAAGCTGATGAGGCGAAAAGGCTCTACCAGGACTTCGAAAATAATGAAGTAGCCATTCAAAGCTTCGATGCTCCCGTCAGTGTCACTGTCCCGGGAAGGCCCTCACGCCCTGAACTGGTACACCCAAGAGATGTTCCCAAACGAGGATTCAAATCCAGGCAGGGTTTATTGCGACTCGCACATGCCGTCGCTCATATTGAATTCAATGCGATCAACCTGGCGCTTGATGCTGTCTATCGATTCAGGGATATGCCGCAAGAATTCTATTCTGACTGGTTGAAAATCGCAGCAGAAGAAGCCAAACACTTTTTGTTACTCAGTGAATACCTGCACAACCAGGGTTCATGCTATGGTGAATATGAGGCGCATAACGGTTTGTGGGAGATGGCTATTAAAACAGATCATGATGTCATGATTAGAATGGCGTTGGTGCCAAGAGTGCTGGAGGCGCGTGGTCTTGATGTGACACCGGATATGATCGACAAATTAACTGCCGCGGAAGAATGGGCATTTGTGGATATTCTCAAGATCATCCACGATGAAGAGATTGGCCACGTGCTTAGCGGTACGCGCTGGTTTAATTATGAATGCCACAACAGGGGACTGGATCCGCGTGAAACTTTTATCGATCTTCTTGATCAATATATGGTCGGCGTAACAATTGGACCTTTTCACGAGGAATCCAGAAAGCTGGCAGGATTTACAGCCGAAGAAATGGATGAGTTATTAAAGAGGTTCGTTAAAAAAGAGGTTTCAGCATAATGGTGTTTTACACAAGAGTGATATCCCGTTGTCTGTTTGTGTGCTTGCTAATGGCAATGCAAACCGTGGTGCATGCAGATATTTCGCCTAAAGCCACCAAGCTCGTCTATCTTGAACGAGAGCAGGGAATAGAACCCTATTATGTTACCTATACCGTGACGAATGACTTTATCAGGATTGATGATGCGTCAGATACCAGTGGGTATATTATCTTCAATGTGCTGGAGAACAAGATCTATAGCGTCAGTCACTATGACAAATCCATCCTGATAATTCCCGAATATCGTAGTGACAGCAGCCTGCCAAATGTTAAAACCAGTATCGAATACTCAAAGATGGAAGATGCACCGACCATTTCAGGTAAGCCTGTATATAACTATCGCGTTACTACAGGCACGGGGGAAGACAGTAGTGTCTGCATGGATATTCAGCTGGTTCCGGGTTTATTGCCCGATGTCGCGAGTGTCTTACAAAAATTTCAGGCCCTGGTCTCAGGCCAGCATGTTTATAACCTGGATAATACGCCCTCTGAATACCATACGCCATGTTACCTCGTAGACCAGGTATTTAATGCGGGCGAATATTATGAAAAAGGACTGCCGATCAGGGAATGGCACAGTAATGAAAGAATGCGGCAGCTGGTTAACTTTGAAGCTATCGACGTCAATCCGGCACAGTTTATTTACCCGCTTGATTACAGACAGTACTCGCTGAAGTAATTATTGCTACTGATTGGTGTGGGTGATTAACTGAACTGCACCAGCTCAAACTCATTGTTGTCATTGAGCTTGAGATAATTACCGTGCTTGTACCAGTCACCCAGGACGATTCGGCTGGCGGGCTGATTATCCAGCGTGAACTCGTGAATGCCTGGCCGGTGCGTATGACCGTGGATAAGCAGGCTGGTGTTGAACTGTCGCATGGTGTTTTCAACTGTCTGCTGGTTAACATCCATGATGTATTCAGATTTTTTTGCCGTTTCTTTCGAGCTGGTTTCGCGTAATGACATTGCTATTTTCTCACGCACTGAAAGTGGCAAGCGTTTAAACAATGCTCTGATTATTGGATTGCGTGCCTTGCGACGAAACTTCTGGTAAGCGATATCATCGCTACACAGTAAATCACCATGCATCAACAAGGCTGTTTGAGAATTGATGTTGAGCGGATAGGGGTCGCCGATAAGTGTGAAGCCGCAGCGTTTGGCAAGCTTCTTTCCCATGAGGAAATCCCGATTGCCGTGCATCATAAATACACGGGTGTTTGTATCATGTAATCGCTGAAGGGCTGAAAAAACATTATCCAGCCCTTCAGCAGGATCATCATCACCTATCCAGTATTCGAGGAAGTCACCGAGTATGAACAGGTTGTCTGCATCTTTTGCGACCTCATCTACAAAGCGTGTGAACAGCTTGATAATTTCGGGCCGTTCAGGTGCGAGATGCAAGTCTGAGATAAACAGACTGTTTTCGCTCATCTACTAGATAACTTTTGCGCTGTTGATAACAATGACTTCTTCTGGAACATCGCTATGACCAGCCCGGTTGGTGGTGCTGACGGTTGCGATTGCGTCAACGACATCCATGCCATCGGTTACCTTGCCGAATACACAGTAACCCCAGCCCTGGATTGATGGTGCCGTGTAGTTCAGAAAATCATTGTTTTTGTGGTTAATAAAGAACTGCGCGGTAGCTGAATTCGGGTCCTGGGTGCGTGCCATGGCGATGGTGCCCCTGTCATTACCCAGGCCATTGTCAGCTTCATTGGTAATCGGATCCTGCGTCGGTTTCTGCATCATCTGATCATTGAAGCCACCACCCTGAATCATGAAGTTAGGAATAACGCGGTGAAAAATCGTGCCGTCATAAAAACCATCATTGACGTAGTTCAGGAAATTTTCAACAGTGACAGGTGCTTTATCAGCATTCAGTTCGATGGTGATATCACCCTTGCTTGTCTCGAGTTTGACAGTTGACATAGTGAGGCCTTATTTAGTTTGGAAATAGATAGATACAGTGTTCGGCGTATTCTACGTTGTCACACTGAAAAGGTCATCCATCACAGGAAAAAGGTGCTAGAGAAAGGCGGAATATGGCGCCCCGGAGACGATTCGAACGTCCGACCTGCCGCTTAGGAGGCGGCTGCTCTATCCAGCTGAGCTACCGGGGCCGGGTCGCTATTATAGCAGTCACCCCGGAAAATGGGGTGAGGCTATTTTCAACTATGTTTTCTTCTTCGAGTCTTGCGGCGTTCGACACGAAAAAAGTGACGGTGCAGCAGGCGCCAGACATAGGATTCCGGTTCGTTCTTGAAAGTCATCACATAATTCAGACTGCTCATCACTTTTAATGTCCAGAACATGCTCTTCATGACTTCGCGGGTGCCGCAAAACATGATTGTGTCGCCTGCTTCAACTTTTGTATCGTCCTCTGGCATGGATATCTTTTCATTTGCCTTGCAGTAAAGCAGGGGTACACAGTGTAATTTCCGCGTGCGGGAAGCCGGGTCCTGTGTCAGGTGGCCCAGGTTGATATTTCTACCAAACTCCAGTCCCTTCATAATTGCCGGCGCCTGTTCCTTGTTGATGTTTACCGTCCAGATGTGTGGCTTCATTTCGCCGAGAACGGCACTTAACCGACTGATCACGATATTGGGCCATTCGATGTCTTTTTCAGATTCTTTTAAAGCAAGCTCCAGGTAATCGACAAGCAGTGGATTAAGAAACAGTGCACGGAACATGCGAGCAATAATTTCACGTGGTCGCATGATCAGGTTGGATTTGGTTGCGGTGTAGAGGTCTGAATTTGTATATATATTCTGTCGCGCTACAACAAAAAGATCACTGTTTATTGCCCTCGCTGTCATGATGATTGACAGGTTGTTTGAGTCATTATCGGAACCTGCGATGATGCCGGCAGAGTCTTTGACATTTGCCTTGTTTAAGGTTTTGGCATCAATACCTGTACCCAGGATAATGTCATCTGCCTGTTCTGCATATTGCTGCTTGAATTCCTTTACGACATCCGGGTCTGGTTCGATAACAGTCGTCTTGATGTCATGTTCTATCAGTTTTTCATATAGCTGCTTACCGAAACGACCATAACTGCACAGGATCCAGTGCCCATACCTGAAATACAGTGGTTCGGTAAGGCGGGTATTGGGTGCGCCGGTTAACCAGTCAAATATCAGGTGTAGTGAAGGCGAGTGGATCAACATCGCAAAAGTTTCAGCGAATGTTTCATACGGATTGACTACATGATCCGTATCAAATGACAACATGTTCTCTTCATAATCCTTGAGTTCGGAACGACAGGCAACCTTGATATTCGGATGGAGTAATTTACTGGTTATCGCGATTTTAAGATTGGTCTGATCATCCGAGGTAACGGCAATAACACCCTTGCATAGGCGGTGTTTGATGCCTGCCAGCTCGAGTTGTGCAGGATCAGAGGCATCAGCAGTGATACAGGGGACATACTCACGTAGCTCATTCAACTTGAGCTCGTTCATGTTGTTCTTGTTTTTCTCGATGACAACGGCGCGATAATGCTCTTCTGTCAGGGCGGATACGACCTCGTGGCCTGTTTCTCCGAGACCACATATGAGATAAAAAGGCTCATGCAGATTGTTTACGCTCTTTTTGAATCGCGTGCGTGTGACAGCTTCGCGAAATGTTTCGTCCTGAACCAGGGTAAGGATTTTACCAATGGCGTAGAGCCAGGAGATTACGGTGAAATAGATGGTCGATATGACCCAAAGCCTTTGGGCGTCATTCAGGGCGTAGGGGATTTCGCCGAAACCGATCGTTGTTGCTGTGAAGCTAACATAGTAGAAAGCATGGAAAAAACTCATTTTCCACGGGTTGCCCTGATCGTCGACTCCTGGAATAAGGCTAAGACCAAGAATTGAAATGCTATAGACGGTAATCAGAATGATAAACGGCTTACGCATTCGCCGTAATATCATTGAAGTTACCAGGTTCATATTAGTGACTCGGGTGTGTGCTTCTTAATGACGAAGCATCGCGGCCTCGATCATCAGCAGGATGACGGAAATAATATTTGCAAGCATGGCGCCACCACTGAGTGAAACGATAGTAGCCATTACCGACGGGGTCAGGCCTGTTTCCTGTATGTGAACGGCAACTGTCCATACGAGGGCTGCTGATAATAGCTGAACGACGGCAACCAGGCTTGTGGCGAGTAGCATCGCGCCCAATTGGGAACGGTCGCCGAACTTCATCACAGTTGCAATCAGGTTAACGATGATGACAGCATACAATTCATAGACATTATGATGATCCGGATTATCGACTGCGCCGATAAAGAATCCAAAGTTCAGCGTTAACGCGAGTATCATGAAGAAACTAAAAAGAACTTTTTCCAGGTTCATGGCGCACCTTCAATTTTTTATTTATTGTTTAAGTGGATTGTAGCTCAATCGCGAGCGTTTCTGAAACTGTGGATAGATAGTCTCGCAAAGGCGAAAAGGGACGCATAGGTACACATGCGTTTTTCTTGGCGCACTCTGCGCCCTGGCGAGATTAAAAAAAGCGCCTGCCTGGCTGAATGATTCTGAAAAAACTAAGCTTAATTACCCAGCAGATTCTGAAGAATCTGCTCGTAGATTTCAGTCAGGAGATCGAGCTCGGCAATATTGATATGTTCATCGATTTTATGAATGGTTTTGTTAAGAGGTCCTAGTTCGATAACCTGTGCGCCTGTTGGTGCTATAAAGCGTCCGTCTGAGGTGCCGCCAGACGTAGATAGTTCGGTGTTAAATCCACGCACCTGTTCAATAGCCGAGATGGTGGCATCAATAAGGCGGCCTTCAGGTGTCAGGAACGGATTGCCGGATAAGGCCCAGTCAATTTCATAGTCAAGGTCGTGCTTGTCGAGAATTTGATGAATTCTCTGGCGTATTTCCTCGTGAGTGATTTCAGTCGAGAACCGGATATTAAACAGAATTTCTGCATGTCCGGGTATGACATTGTTGGCACCGGTTCCGGCGTTGAAATTGGAAATCTGGAAACTGGTCGGCGGGAAAAACTCATTACCCTTATCCCATGATTCACTCACGAGATCGCGCATTGCCGGTGCAAAGCAATGGATCGGGTTTTCTGCAAGATGAGGGTAGGCGATATGTCCC
>JARFRD010000018.1 GCA_029287435.1 Gammaproteobacteria bacterium | reverse complement strand
GAAATGCTGGCGCGTTATGCCGCGGTTTGCCAGGAGGAAGGCCTGGTACCCATTGTAGAGCCCGAAGTGTTAATGGACGGTGAACATGATATTGATGTACATGCCAGGGTCACCGAGGCTGTACAACATGCCGTGTTCCATGCCCTGCACCGGCATCATGTGGTGCACGAGTTAATGATCCTGAAGCCCAACATGGTGCTGCCAGGTAAAGACAAGCGTCGGGCAGAGCCGGATGAAGTGGCCGAAGCCACCGTTCGCGTGTTACGCAGAACCGTTCCGGCAGCGGTGCCGAGTATTAACTTCCTTTCCGGTGGCCAGGGTCCTGAAGAAGCAACCATCAACCTGAATGCGATTAACCAGCAGGCACCGAACGCACCCTGGTATCTGACCATTTCCTATGGTCGTGCGCTGCAGCAGTCGGCGTTACAGGCATGGCAAGGCAAAGCCGAAAACATTCCAGCAGCACAGGCTGCGTTACTCAAGCGTGCGAAACTGAATCACCTGGCGATGCTGGGTGAATACACGGCGGACATGGAATAACGTTTGGCGGACATTGCCTGGCAAACATTTTGTGAAAACGCAGCAGACATGTAATGACGAAGGGTGGGCACCAGATGATGTGCTGGCCACCCTACGCGATAGTAATGACGTAGGGTGGGCACTGCCCACCGTGGCAACTGTTTATGGTGGGCACTGCCCACCCTACTGGATTGAGTATTCAGCAGTCAGCGTATAGCTTTCGCCTGCAGGCACATCCACTGTTTCAGGCCCGGCATTGGCCGTCTCAACACAAAGCATGATCTTGTAGTCTTCATCTTCAAGATCGCCCATGGATCGCGCTACGTCATCCCATGGATTCCAGACCACGGCTGTACTGCATCCTTTAGATGCAATTCGTATCTTGCGACCCAGTGATGCATCATCAATAACAAGATCACCATCGACACCGGTATAAATTCGATCGACTTCAGCGTTAATGGTTATTGGCCCTGACTGCGTTTGAGTCGCGAAGTGTTCAAGCTTGTCGAGGTAGTCCTTGCCTTCAAGACCGGTGACCTGCACCTGGCTGATATCGCCTACAAGAAAATATGTATGCAGTGCCTGGCTGATTACTATATTGTCATTGCCGGTATTGTGTGTAATTAAATCTATCTTGAGCGTTTCACCGACGGTGATTTCAATGGTGAGTTTGAAAGCATGCGGCCAGATATCGCGTGTTTCTGCTGTATCAGTCACGCCCATCACAACTTTCGTTGAACCATCTGCAAGTGATTCGGTTGCAATCACATCCCACTGGCGATTACGCACAAAGCCATGTGCTGCTCTACCAAGATCGTCAGGATCGGCACCAAACCAGGGCCAGCAAATCGGGATACCACCTTTAATCGCCTTCCCTGCCTGGTAGTACGCCTTGTTGCTCACAAACAGCAGGTCTTTTTCCTGGTGTTTGGGGCGGTAAGACAATACCTGCCCTGAATAAGTAGCGATCGTGGCATGGGCTTTGGCATTGTTGATTTCGACATAGGTAAAGCCATGTTCACAATTAACAAATTGAAGTTCGTCTTTGATTTCGAATTGAGCCAGGTCTTGTGAATTCATTTTCTTGTCTTTGCCAGAATGGTTGAAAAGTATTGGGCGATACTGTACCGATTTCTTTGGGATCTTGCCAGACCTGATTCTGAATCCACCCGGGTGGGCAGTGCCGCCAGACCAGCTATGTAGGTCTTTTGGTGGGCAGTGCCCACCCTACCTGTGCTGATTGCGATGAGCATGTTACGAAAATGAAATGATCCGTAGGATAGGCATCGCCCACCAGGAACGACGTAGCATATTTTGGTAAGTAGTACCCATCCTGCCTGTCTTGATTTTGATGAAAATATTACGAATATGAAATGATCCGTAGGGTGGGCATCGCCCACCAGGGCCTACTCGAAAATAATCTTGTTACGCCCTTCTTCCTTGGCACGGTACATGCGGTTATCCGCTGTCATTAGTGTTTCCTGGATGCTCTTGTATTCCTTGTAGTTGGCGATACCAATAGAAACAGTCACGTTGAGGCCAGGAGCAATGTCGGCAAAGTTGTAGCCTTCTATGCCGCTACGGATACGTTCTGCGACCTGTTTGGCCTGTTCCAGGTCGGTTTTTACCAGTAGTACGACGAATTCTTCGCCACCAAAGCGCGAGGCATAATCGATTTCACGAATAGAAGACTTAATGATGGTAGAAAAACTTTTCAGCACACGATCGCCCGTGTGGTGGCCATAGTTGTCGTTGATCTGTTTGAAATGATCAAGGTCGGCGAAGAGTATTACGAAATCACTGTCGTCACGTTCGCTCTGTGCTTTCTGCTTCGACAGCATATCCATGATGTAGCGACGGGTATAAAGTCCCGTGAGGTCGTCCGTGGTCGCCAGTCGCGTGTTGAGTTTCAGCGCATCGGCGAGCTCCAGGTTGCGTTGACGGAAGCCGTCACGCAGCTTACTGACAGCTGCGCCTGTATACACCATGACAAGGTTTGTCATTACAAACGCAACCAGTTGAATCAGTTCAAGTGCAAGGTTGATGCGTAGCGGCTGATCAATGCGGATGTACATGATGATTAGCAGGTAGCCAATGCAGACATATGAAGCAGTAATGATAAATTCGCGCAAGTTAAGGCGGAAAAAGCCAAAACTGACGATCGCGAAATAAGCTATCAAGCCGATACTGCGCATGCTATTAAGCATGTAGATGAGTATCAACAGGAACGTGGTACACCACAATATCTGGATCATGGTCATACTCGGATCTTTCAACTGCTGATTCATCCCCGAGCGCAGTATAAGCGTTATCAGCAGCATACCAGCCCAGAACGCGGCGACCAGTGTGGAAAAATCGGTGCCTTCCTTGTACAGCATGTCATTGTAATAAAAATACAGGCATGCGATTGAGAAGATAATGATTGCCATGAAAGCCATAAGATGGCGAACCATGCGCAGGGCTTGCTTGGGGTCATCCGTGAGTACCAGTCGTTTCAGGGTCATGTACATGGCTTGAAGACCCTGTAGAAATTATTCCTTGAAACTTCAGCAATATGTTCGACGGATGTATTGCGTATCTCGGCCAGTTTTTCAGCAACGTGTTTCACATAAGCCGGGTAATTCTGTTTACCACGGTGTGGAACGGGTGCCAGGTAAGGTGAATCGGTTTCGATCAGCAGGTTTTCATCCGGAACGTGTTTTGCTACTTCGCGTAAAGCATCAGCATTTCTGAATGTGACGATGCCTGAGAATGAAATCATGAAACCCATGTCCAGTGCTTTTTCTGCGAAATCCATGGTCTCGGTGAAACAGTGGATGACACCTCCACATTTGGGTGCGTTCTCCTGCTTCAGGATATCCAGCGTGTCCTGACCGGCATCGCGTGTGTGCACAATCACAGGCTTGTTGAGTTCGACGGCGCATTGCACATGCATTCTGAAGCGATCCTGCTGCCAGCGGTTATCGCCCTTGTGGTAATAGTAATCCAGCCCGGTCTCGCCTATAGCGACTACTTTATTCTCGCTACCGAGTTGCTTTAACTGATCTGCTTCGATAGCGTCGGCCTCATCTGCCATTGGATGCACACCAACAGAAACCGATATCTCGGGGTACTTACTGGCATGTTGGTACATCGCTGGATACTGCTTCATATCAATCGAGACACATAACATATGTTCGATATCCGAATCCAGGCAGCGTTTAACGAGTGTATCGTAATCGTTCCCGAAATCTTCGAGATCGATACAATCAAGGTGGCAGTGAGAATCTACAAACAATTGAACAGACTCGATGTATGCAAGGCAGCAAGCAGAGGCTGCCTGTATCGCTGTTGACTACATAGTGTGAGTGATTCTGTCCGAGTTCATTGCACCGGCAAGATGCGTTTCAATTTTATTGCGGGTTTGACCCTTGTCCTGATGCGAGAACTGGACGCCGACGCCAGCTGAGCGGTTGCCCTGGGCGCCTTGCGGGGTTATCCAGATGATTTTTCCGGCGACAGGCAGGCGTTCACCATCGTCCATCAGCGATAAAAGCATGAAAACCTCGTCACCGAGGTCGTATGACTTGGTGGTTGGAATAAACAGACCGCCGTTCGAAACATATGGCATATAAGCCGCATACAGAGAAGCCTTGTCCTTGATGCTTAGCGATAACATTCCTGGACGTGCAGCAGGTGCGTTCATATCCGTTCCCCTTGGGTGTTTTTTATACGTTGTCCCAAGATATTAGCAGATTTTCCCATAATAATTGCTGATTGAGGGCTATACCTTCTGCTCTCTGCAGTCGGGTAATTTCGTCGATAAATTGATATAACTTGCGGTTATCTACTGACTTTGCGCGGGTTTCGAGCAACTTGCGCTGATCCTCATTGACGAGGTTGGCAGCTTCGCCCAGTGCGAGCAGGCGGCCGATATCACTGGCCCAGTCCTGCAACCAGCGTAACAGGGGCTCTTTGGGCATTTGCGCGAGCTTCTCTGCATATAAAAACGAGGGCTCCCCTTTTATACCTGCTGAGAGCGCCTGTAACAGCGTGGTTCGATGCTCCTGCTGCTCTTCACTGTATGCCCTTGCCAGCAACGGCGCGCCGTGCGCAAGCTTTAGCGCAGTTTCAGCATTGGCGACTTTTTCCTGTTGCAGCCATGCCATCGCCACCGATTCTGCCGGCACAGCAAAACGTACAGACTGGCAGCGACTGCGTATCGTTACCGGCAAGCGATGCGGGTGTGAACTGACCAGTACCAGCAAGGTGTCCTGCCCCGGTTCTTCCAGCGTTTTAAGCAGGCTGTTAGCAGCGTTTACGGGCATCTTGTCAGCATCTTCGATCAGTGCCACACGGTAACCACCAAACTGGCTGGTTTCATTCAAGGCTCGATACAATTCTCTGAGTGTATCAATCTTGATACTCAAAACGGGATTGGCGCTTCTCGAGTTTTCGGGTGGTGTTGGTTGCAGATGTTTCAGATCCGGATGGGTCCCTGCATTAAACAGGTGGCAACTGTCACAATGACCACAGGCGATGCCGTTATCACCTGGTGTTTTGCACAGCATGGATTGCGCCAGTGCTAGCGCAAAATCTTTCTTCCCGGTGCCGGCAGGCCCGGTAAACAACATGGCATGTGGCAGGCGGTTCTGCTCCCGCTGTTGGCTAATCTGCCGCCATTGTTCTTTTTGCCAGGTGTAAATCATTCGTCAGTAAATTTTACCTTGTAGGAGCGACTTTAGTCGCGATTAAGCCATGATGGTACATATACCGATTTCGCGGCTGAAGCCGCTCCTGCATCATTCGATAATCCTGTAATTTAGCAACACATCATAAATCTGTTGTTGCACTTGTTCCAGTTCGACACTGGCATCGACCACGGCGATTCGTTCCGGGTGCTGTTTTGCCTGTTCCAGATAGGTATTACGCACTTTATCGAAAAAGTCATTCTTTTCTTTCTCGATGCGATCCGGTGCACTGCGCTTGCCGGCGCGTTCACGGCCAATGTCAACGGGTGCGTCTAGAACCACGGTCAGGTCCGGCCTCAGATCGCCCTGTACCCAGTTTTCCAGGTCCGCAATTTTTTCCATGCCGAGTTCACGTCCGCCACCCTGGTAGGCATAGGTAGCCTCGGTAAAGCGGTCGCAGAGAACATTCGTGCCTGCGTTGAGCGCAGGAATGATCACCTTGTGCAGGTGTTCTGCACGTGCCGCAAACATCATCAACAGTTCTGCGTCGGCACTCATGCCCTCGTGTTTATGCTCGAGCAACATTTCGCGCAGCGCTTCACCCAGTGGTGTGCCGCCAGGCTCACGCGTTTCAATGCAGGGCTTGCCGTTTTTTAACAGAAGCTCACGAATATATTCACGGTTGGTGGTTTTACCAACACCCTCGATACCCTCAAGCGTAATAAATTTACCTTTACTCACAGATGACTCAATGTATTTTTTTATGTTTATTAATAACCTGTAACTTACAACTTATACTTTTCTATTTCTTCCTCTGGTACTTGTCGACGGCTTTCTCGTGATCTTCATGATTGGTAGAAAACACGTGACGCCCGGAGCCATCACCGGTTGCAACAAAATACAGGTAACCTGTATCTGCCGGATGCATCACCGCCTTTATTGCACCGATGCCAGGCATGGCGATTGGTGTTGGCGTCAGGCCACTACGGGTATAGGTATTGTATGGGGTATCGGTTCGCAGGTCTTTAAAACGGATATCCCCGTCATACTTTTCACCAATGCCGTAAATAACAGTCGGATCCGTGTGCAGGCGCATACCCTTGCGCAAGCGATTGATAAACACGCCGGCGATGATCGGGCGTTCTTCAGGTACTGCGCTTTCCTTCTCAACGATTGATGCCAGGATCAGTGCTTCGTAGGGTGTCTTCAATGGCAGGTTGTCATCACGGCCTTCCCATTGTTGTTGCAGGTGTAGTTCCATTTGCTGGTAAGCACGTTTCAGCACTTCTACATCCCTGGTGTTGTTGTGGATGAAATAGGTATCCGGATAGAAACGGCCTTCGGGATGCATACTATCGAGGCCAAGCTCGATCATGATTTCTTCATTGCTCAAACCTGCGAGTGTATGGTCCACGGCTTCGTTGTCATTCATGGCCTGCAGGAATTCCCTGAAGGTCCAGCCTTCGACCAGGGTGAGCGAATACTGCTTGACGCGCCCGGCAACCATATCATCGATCAATTCAGCCAGTGTCTGCCCGGGATGCAGCTGGTATTCGCCTGCCTGCAGTCTTGTTGCGTTGCCGCTGAGTCGAACCCATATCTTGAAATAATCTTCGTGTTCCAGCAGCTTGTGCACAACTAACTGACTTGAAACTGAACGAAAAGTTGAGCCAGGCTTGAGGTCGATGGTGATCATCTCGTCAAACTCCAGCGGCTCGTTCATGTACTGGAAAATATTGCTTGCCACATAAGCAATAATAACCAGCATAATGCCTGCTAATACAATCAGTTTTGGTAACAGCTTACGCATTCAGGCTCATCCTTTTATTCAATGTCGCATCGATGGTATTAGTGATTGTATTTGATTGTACTTTAACACCATCAATCGTGGTCACGGCGCAAACACCGAGCAGGCTGTTACAGATAAAGATTTCGCGGGCCTGGACGATCTCGTCTTTACTGACAGTACGGATTTCAGTATTGATCTGGTGTTCTTTGGCGATTTTTAATACCTGTCCACGTATAACACCGGCTATTCCGCAGTGGTTTAACTCGGG
>JARFRD010000012.1 GCA_029287435.1 Gammaproteobacteria bacterium | reverse complement strand
ATCTAGGAGCGTCTGCTAAGACAGTATTTCCCCAAAGGTACAGACTTATCAGTACACTCTCAGGCAACGTTAAATCGGGTTGCACGTGAGTTAAATGAGCGTCCTCGTGAGACGTTAGAATTTGAAACTCCGGCAGAACGTTTTAATGCATGTGTTGCATCGACCGGTTGAAACCGCAGCCGAAAGCAGGCATTCAGTATTTACCGCCAATAAGATCTATTTTGCCGGGGGCGCGTAGTGTTCCATGGATTGTAGGGCTTGCCTGTCTGTTCTGTGTTTTTGTCGTTATTCTCAACTTGTAATGTGTTGATATCTTGCTTGATTGTTAAGAGCTGACTGGTAAGCGTTTCTACACTGGAATTCAACTGATTTATATCGGCTGATATGGATTTAATCGAAGCGTCTATGGCGCCTATTTGTGCTGTCATCTGGTTAGAGAGCTTTTCCCTGTTGTCAGTGATGCGTGAATTGAGTGTCGCAGTGTTGTATCCGGTTATAATAATACCTACGGTTAGAGCAATACATACGTATTTGTAAATGGTGTTTTGTCTTTGTAGTTTCTGTTGATTCTGTGCAATTTCTTGCCGTAATTCATGGTTGGATTGATTGATCAGTTCGATGTTCTGATCGAGTATTTTTACAAGCTCTATCAGGCCGTCGACTGAGGTGCTTTCAACTGACTCGATAATCTTGGGCTCGGGTTCGAATTCAGGCTCGAGAGCAGGCTGAATTTCAAGCGGCTCTGCTGGTGTCACGGATTTGGGTTTTGATTTCTTTTTTTTCTTTGTCTTTTCCTTTTCTGTCTTGTCTTTTTTCTTACCCATTCAATTAACTCTATGATGTGCTAGCTCTTGGGTGCGTATATATCCGTACATGTGCCTTCAGCAACCTCGGCAGCAAAGTTGAATGTTTCTGATAGTGTCGGATGGGGGTGTACAGTCAGTGCAATGTCTTCAACATCAGCCCCCATTTCCAGTGCAAGTACCGCTTCTGCAATCAGTTCGCCTGCATTAGGTCCTGTCATACCGGCTCCGATGATACGATGGCTGCCTTTTTCAAACAGTATCTTGGTTATGCCCTCATTGCGGCCTATGCTCAGCGAGCGACCGCTGGCGGCCCAAGGGAAGACACCTTTCTCGTATTCGATGCCATCGGCTTTAGCCTGTTCTTCTGTTAAACCCATCCAGGCAACTTCGGGATCAGTATAGGCAACGGAAGGAATGGTTTTGGCATCAAAGAATGACTTCATGCCGGAGATAACTTCGGCTGCGACTTTGCCCTCATGCGTGGCTTTGTGAGCCAGCATGGGCTGGCCAACGATATCGCCGATGGCATAGATATTCGGTACATTGGTTTTCTGCTGTTTGTCTACTGGGATGAAGCCGCGTTCGTCAACAGCAACGCCAGCGTTATCCGCAGCGATATCGTTACCGTTCGGGCTACGACCTACTGCGAGCAGTACGCGATCGAAGGTATCGGTTTCCGGCACTTTTTTGCCCTCGAAGGTGACTTTAAGTCCGCCTTTAAGTGCCTTGATGTCGGTGACTTTCGCATTCAGCCAGATGTTTTCATAACGCTTCTTCACGCGTTTTTCCAGCGGGCGTACCAGGTCACGATCACAGCCCGGGATCAGCCCCGGCGAGAGTTCGACGATTGATACTTTTGAGCCCAGCGCGTCGTATACCGTTGCCATTTCAAGACCGATGATGCCACCACCGATGACGAGTAAACGCTTGGGAACATCTGCAAGCTCCAGTGCGCCAGTTGAATCCATCAGGCGTTCGTCTTCATACGGGAATCCCGGTATACGCATCACCTTGGAGCCGGCAGCAATAATACAGTCATCAAAAGATACGGTTGCCTTCTTGCCTTCGTTTTCGACTTCGATTGTTTTCGGTGAAGTGAAACGACCATAACCGGTAACGATTTCAACCTTGCGTTTTTTGGCTAGCTGCGCGAGTCCGCCGGTGAGCTGGCCAATGACCTTGTTCTTGAAGTCGGCCAGCCTGGGTAAATCTATTTTTGGTTTACCGAAAGTAACACCGTGTTCGGCCATCTCGTCGGTTTCGTTGATGATCTGTGCAGTGTGCAACAGTGCTTTTGATGGAATGCAGCCGACATTGAGGCAGACACCGCCGATGTTCGAGTAACGTTCGATCAGGATGACTTTCTTGCCGAGATCGGCAGCGCGGAATGCCGCGGTATAACCACCAGGGCCTGAGCCAAGTACTACGACTTCGGCATGCATGTCGCTGTCACCGGCAGGTACTGCTTTTGCTTCTGGTGCAGAAGTGGCTGCACTCGTGGCCGGTGTTTCTTCAGTAGTTTCTTTCTCTTGCACTTTTTCGGTCGAAGGTGCAGCTGTATCAGTTAGCTCCATGGTCAGTATCAGATCACCCTGAGAGACCTTGTCATTCACCTTGACCAGTACTTCTTTAACCGTACCGGCCTGTGGTGAAGGTATTTCG
The DNA here is from genome assembly GCA_029287435.1 of Gammaproteobacteria bacterium. Lineage (GTDB taxonomy): Bacteria > Pseudomonadota > Gammaproteobacteria > SZUA-229 > SZUA-229 > JABDQW01. The sequence continues at coordinate 47,918 of JARFRD010000012.1, read as the reverse complement.
ATCGTTGCCTTGTCAGACTCGAGCGTGATCAGTGCATCTTCCGCGGCAATTGAGTCACCGGGATTAACCAGGACTTCGATGATATCGACGTCAGAAAAATCACCGATGTCAGGAACTTCTACCTTAACAATCTTTGACATGACGAAATCCTAGAGTAGCAGGCGACGGGTATCAGATAACACTTTACTCAGGAATGAGGTAAAGCGCGCGCCATCAGCGCCATCGATTACGCGATGATCATAGGATAGTGACAGTGGCAATATCAGCCGTGGTTCAAATTCGCCATCTTTATAGACCGGTTTCATTTGTGCACGTGATACGCCGAGTATTGCAACCTCGGGTGCATTTACAATTGGTGTGAATGCAGTACCACCAATACCTCCAAGGCTGGAAATGCTGATACAGCCACCGGACATATCTGCGGGCGACAGTTTCTTGTCACGCGCTTTGCCGCTGACTTCAATCAGTTCACTGGCAAGATCTGTTAACGACTTGCGATCACAGTCACGTATTACCGGGACAACCAGTCCATCGGGTGTATCGACAGCGACACCAATATGAATGTACTTCTTCAGCACCAGGTTCTCACCGGTTGCATCCAGTGATGAATTGAAGCGAGGAAATTCCTTGAGAGCAGAAACCAGCGCTTTCATCAGGAAGGCGAGCACGGTAACGCGCACACCTTCGGCTTTATGTTCTTCGTTGAGCTTTTTACGGAAGGCTTCCAGCTCCGTGATATCAGCTTCATCAAACTGGGTGACATGCGGAACCGTGACCCAGTTACGGTGCAGGAACTGACCGGTCAGCTTGTTGATCTTGGTTAACGGCTGGGTTTCGATATCACCGAACTGGCTGAAATCGATTTCAGGCATTGGTGCAACACCCAGCCCGCCAGAAGTGCCCGAAGTGAGTACCTTTTTAACAAATGCCTTGACGTCCTCTTTAAGGATTCGTCCCTTGTTACCGGAACCGGTAATCTGCCCCAGGTCAGCACCGAGCTCACGCGCAAACTTGCGCACGGATGGGCTGGCGTGGGCTTTACGGAAGCCGGCTTCATCAACCGGTGAGGGTGTGACTGGCGGTGGCCTGTTTGCAGGTGTAGATGCAGGGGCCGGTGCTGGTGCGGCCGGTTTTTCCTGTGCGGCTGCAGGTTTTGTTGCCTCGGGTGCAGATGCCGGTGCGGCTTCAGTCTCTTCTGCTTCCGGTGCTGCGGCCGCAGATGCAGAAACTTCCATGGTAATCAGCAGGTCGCCCTGTGATACCTTATCACCGATGTTTACTTTTACATCTTTGACTGTGCCTGCTTCCGGCGACGGGATTTCCATCGCGGCCTTGTCAGACTCCAGTGAGACCAGTGGATCTTCAACGTTGATGCTGTCGCCGGGTGAGACAATGATCTCGATGACTTCAACGCCCTCGAAGTCGCCTATGTCAGGAACAAGTATGTCTTTTACATCTGCCATATCTGATTCCTGTTACGCCGTGAGCGGGTTAGGTTTTCTAACGCTGATGCCATATTTCTTGATGGCTTCCTTGACTTTGGATGCCGGGATAGTGCCTTCATCAGCGAGTGTTTTAAGTGTCGCCAGGGTGACGTAATCACTGTTGACTTCAAAATGCTTGCGCAACTGCTTGCGTGTATCGGAACGACCGAAACCATCAGTACCGAGAACGGTATAGGTAGCGGGTACATAGTTACGGATCTGCTCGGCGACGTTGCGTACATAGTCGGATGAGGAAATGACGGGGCCTTCGCAGTCTTTTAACTGGTCTTCGACATAACTGATGCGCGCTTTCTTCTCAGGATTCAGCATGTTCCAGCGTTCGCAGTCACGGGCTTCACGGGCCAGTTCGTTATAACTGGTGACGCTCCAGACATCGGCACTAACACCCCAGTCGTTCTTGAGCTGCTCTGCAGCGGCGATGACTTCACGCAGAATGGTGCCACTGCCGAATAACTGTGCCTTGTGCTCGCCTTTCTTTGCCTTGTCTTCACTGTAGCGGTACATGCCTTTGACGATGCCCTGTTCGACACCTTTAGGCATGGCGGGCTGAACGTAATTCTCATTCATTGCGGTGACATAGTAGTAGATGCTCTCCTGTTCCTGCGCCATGCGACGCATACCGTCATGAATGATAACGGCCATTTCATAGGCCCAGCAGGGATCATAGGCAACACAGTTAGGAATGGTGGATGCCATCAGCAGGCCATGACCATCCTGGTGTTGCAGGCCTTCACCGGCAAGCGTGGTGCGGCCGGCAGTGCCGCCGATGAGGAAGCCGCGGGCCTGCATGTCGCCAGCTGCCCAGGCAAGATCACCGATACGCTGGAAGCCAAACATGGAGTAATAAATGTAGAACGGGATCATGTTCACGCCGTGTGAGCTGTATGCTGTAGCAGCAGCAATCCACGAAGACATGGCGCCGGCTTCGTTAATACCTTCTTCCAGGATCTGGCCGCTCTGGTCTTCCTTGTAGAACATAACCTGGTCTGCATCCTGCGGCTTGTAAAGCTGGCCAACGGAAGAGTAGATACCGAGCTGGCGGAACATGCCTTCCATGCCAAAGGTGCGGGCTTCATCCGGTACGATAGGTACGACGTTTTTGCCAATCTTCTTGTCGCGCGCGAGTGCAGTCAGCATGCGTACAAAAGCCATGGTAGTCGACATTTCGCGATCGCCGGAGCCTTCCAGCATGGCACTGAAGATGTCGAGGCCAGGTATTTCAAGCGGCGCTGCCAGGTGTTGGCGTGACGGCAGGTAGCCACCCAGTGCCTTGCGGCGTTCCTGCAGGTATTTCATTTCCTCGCTGTCATCAGCGGGGCGGAAGTATTCGGCGTTCTCGACCTGTTCTTCGGTCAGCGGGATATCGAAGCGATCGCGGAACTGTTTCAGGGCTTCGATATTCATCTTCTTCTGTGAATGCGTAATGTTCTGGCCTTCACCGGCTTCACCCATACCATAGCCTTTCACGGTCTTGGTCAGGATCACGGTAGGCTGGCCCTCGTGCTTCACAGCCGATGCATAGGCGGCGAATACCTTGTGTGGATCGTGGCCACCACGGTTCAGACGCCAGATGTCGTCATCAGACATGGTAGCTACCATGTCTTTCAATTCGGGGTATTTACCGAAGAAGTGTTCGCGCACATAGGCGCCGTCTTTGGCCTTGTAGTTCTGGTAATCACCATCAACTACTTCTTCCATGCGTTTACGCAGCAGGCCGTCTTTATCCCTGGCCAGCAACTTGTCCCAGTAGCTGCCCCAGACAACCTTGATGACATTCCAGCCTGCGCCGCGGAAAACAGATTCCAGTTCCTGGATAATCTTGCCGTTACCACGGACCGGGCCATCCAGACGTTGCAGGTTGCAGTTGATGACGAAGACCAGGTTGTCGAGTTTCTCCCTGCCAGCCAGCGAAATAGCACCAAGTGATTCCGGCTCGTCCATTTCACCATCACCGCAAAAGGCCCATACCTTGCGTCCAGCTGTATGTGCGAGGCCACGATCCTGCAGGTACTTCATGAAGCGCGCCTGGTAAATCGCCATGATCGGGCCAAGGCCCATGGAAACCGTCGGGAATTGCCAGAAGTCAGGCATCAGCCAGGGGTGAGGGTAGGAAGACAGCCCGTCACCATCGACTTCCTGGCGGAATTTATCCAGTTGATCTTCGTTCAGGCGGCCTTCGAGGTAAGCGCGTGCGTAGATGCCAGGGGCAGAGTGTCCCTGCATAAAGACGAGGTCACCGCCGTGTTCATGACTGGGTGCACGGAAGAAATGGTTGAGGCCAACATCATACAGGGTTGCCGCCGAGGCAAAGCTGGCGATATGGCCGCCAAGCTCGGAGCTTTCCTTGTTGGCGCGAACCACCATGGCCATCGCATTCCAGCGTACCAGTGACTTGATACGGCGCTCGATGGCGGTATCACCCGGGTGGCGTTCCTGCATATGGACCGGGATAGTATTCAGGTAAGCCGTGTTATTGGTGAACGGCAAATTCGCGCCTGAGCGACGAGCGTCGTCGATCAGCTTTTCCAGCAGGTAATGCGCGCGTTCCAGACCCTCGTTTTCGATAACCGCGTCGAGGGCGTCGAGCCACTCCCGGGTTTCCTGAGGGTCGATATCGTGTTGATCTGTCATCTATCTCTCACACGTTCAATGCAGAACGCTGCAAAATCGTGAAATATGCCTGCGTTTTCTGCGAAATTATTTGAGCTTATTATTGTAACGGGATGCAGTCCCATTGCTGTTAGCGGAGGCTCAGCGGTGGCCCTGTGCCGCCAGAAAGCGGAATTATAGAAGTTAATTGTACTTTAGTCGAACCGAATGCCTTTAAACGGCTGACCTATCGGCTGAGCTTTGGGCAGCTTAGCAGGATGATTTTCACCCACAGTTCGCACGAAATGATGACAAGGCTGTATAATTCCGCCCCTGATTCACCAACTCACGGAGCGCGCGGATGTCTGCGAATAAATCTTCCATCAATAAAGCGGTACTTGCCTACTCGGGTGGTCTGGATACATCAGTTATTCTGAAATGGCTGGAAGATACCTACGGTTGCGAAATAGTGACGTTCACTGCAGATATCGGGCAGGGTGAGGAAGTTGAGCCAGCACGTGCCAAGGCCGAAGCGCTGGGTGTAAAGGAAATCTACATTGAAGATCTGCGCGAAGAGTTCGTACGTGATTACGTTTATCCGATGTTTCGTGCCAACACGATCTACGAGGGCGAGTACCTGCTTGGTACATCTATAGCACGTCCGCTGATTGCCAAGCGTCTGGTTGAAATTGCGAATGAAACCGGTGCTGATGCAATCTCGCATGGCGCAACCGGAAAAGGTAATGACCAGGTGCGTTTCGAACTGGGCGCCTATGCGTTAAAACCCGATGTCCACATCATTGCGCCCTGGCGTGAATGGGATTTGCTGTCACGCGAGAAGCTGATGGCTTATGCCGAGCAGCATAATATTCCTGTCGATTTCAACAAGGGTAAGAAATCACCGTACTCGATGGATGCCAACCTGCTGCATATTTCCTACGAAGGTGGCGTGCTCGAAGATCCATGGGCTGAACCGGAAGAAGAGATGTGGCGCTGGACAGTGTCACCGGAGAAAGCACCGGACACACCGACTTACATAGAACTGGGTTACCGTAAAGGCGACATTGTCTCTATCGATGGTGAAGACATGACGCCGGCACAGGTACTGACGAAACTGAACCAGCTCGCGGGTGACAACGGTATTGGTCGTGATGATATCGTTGAGAACCGTTATGTTGGCATGAAGTCACGCGGCTGCTACGAAACACCCGGCGGTACCATCATGCTGAAAGCGCACCGTGCGATTGAGTCTTTGACGCTCGATCGTGAAGTTGCCCATTTAAAGGATGAGCTGATGCCACGCTATGCCAAGCTGGTTTATAACGGCTACTGGTGGAGCCCGGAGCGTGAAATGATGCAGCAGATGATTGACGCATCACAGGTTAATGTTAACGGTGATGTACGCCTGAAACTGTACAAGGGTAACGTTGAAGTTGTGGGCCGCCGTTCAGACAACTCACTGTTCGACGAAGACATCGCAACCTTTGAAGATGATGCGGGTGCTTACGATCAGAAAGATGCGGAAGGTTTTATCAAGCTGAATGCACTTCGCTTGCGCATTGCAGCGGGTAAGAAATAATTGGCCGTATAGGCGCTGAGAACGCTGAGTATTTATTTGTATAAATCATTTATCGTCATTGCGAGGAGCGACAGCGACGCGGCAATCTTGTCAAGTCTTGTAAGAGATTGCTTCGCTTCGCTCGCAATGACTTAGCGTCTTTGCGTTAAGAGTGTTTTTAAATAAAAAGGCCACGTCCCTGTGGCTTGTCTTTCCCTGCTAACTGTTAACCTTGTCGAAAGCTTCGATCAAAGCAGTTGGTTGTTTCTTCTTGTTTTCCTTGCGCAATACGAAAACAACCGTTTCACCTTTCGGACCATAGCCGATTTGGGTAAACATATATGATGGGTGTCCCAGCTGCAGTACAGGCGCGATATCCTCGAACTTGTCGAATACATAGATACGGCCATGACGATGCAGTTCTCCATAGAAGTCACCTTCTATCGCCTGGCGGCCCTCATCGATTTTAACGACTGAGGCATCCGCGCCGAGTTTCTTCTGTGCCTTGGGCAAGCCGTAAACGATGGTTTCACCTTTCGGACCAGCACCTATACGAGTCAGGCGAAAAGTGGTCTCACCGACCTGCTGGAAAGATCTGAATGTGGCCATATCATCGAATTTGTACAGGCGACCCTCTTCTTCAACGATAAAAAACTGTGTAGCAGCGGCTGGCGTGGCTTCATTAGCGGCGTCATCAGTCTTTCTGGATCCGCCATAGTTTTCACAGGCAGCGATCGAGATCAGGGTGCTCAGTAGTATGGTCAGTCTAAGAAAACGGCTCAACATGATGTATTCCTCGAGATTTATTTGTGTATTTAGACAGCAAACTTTATGGGCGAAATATGACGAAACTATGCACGAGTTATGACAAAGTTATTACAGGTCAATTTCTTTCAGGTCTAAGTTCACCATTCTGTGTAAGATTGTTGTCAAGGTATAAGGATTAAACATGCGCTATATAAAAAGTTTCTCAGAAATAAGAATGACAGATGTCCCCGAAGTCGGGGGTAAGAACGCTTCGCTTGGCGAGATGTATACCCAGTTGACCGAACGTGGTGTACGCATACCGAATGGTTATGCGAGTACCTCCGAAGCGTTTCACAAATTCCTCGATTACAACAAGCTCACAAAAAAGATCAACAAGGAGCTGGACGAGCTGGATACCAGTGATGTCATAGCGTTAGCTGCAACCGGCAAAAAGATACGTAACTGGATTCATCATGCCGAGTTGCCAGCCAGGTTCGCGTCCGAGATAGCTGAAGGCTATAACATTCTGGCTGAAGAATACGGTGATAATCCGGATGTTGCGGTGCGAAGTTCTGCCACGGCCGAAGATCTACCGGATGCCTCATTTGCAGGGCAACAGGAAACGCTGCTCAATATTCGTAACCTGGAGAACCTGTTGATCGCCTGCAAACGCGTGATTGCATCGCTCTACACAGATCGTGCAATTTCATACCGGGTTGACAAGGGTTTCTCGCATCGTGATGTGGCCTTGTCTATCGGTGTGCAAAAGATGATCCGTTCCGACATTGGGTCGTCTGGCGTGATGTTTACGCTTGATACTGAGACCGGATTTCGTGACGTAGTGTTAATTACTTCGGCTTATGGTCTTGGTGAGAATGTTGTGCAGGGTGCAGTCAATCCTGATGAATTCTACGTCTATAAAAATACACTTGATGGTGATCACCGGCCGATCATTCGCCGCCAGCTTGGTAACAAGGCGATCAAGATGATTTACGGTAAGGACTCCAGTACCGGATTCTCTACACGTAACGTCGATGTCAACCTCGAAGACAGAAACCGGTTTTCCATTAATGATGATGAGGTGCTGGAGCTAGCGCGCACCGCTGTCACCATCGAGCAACATTATGGCAAACCAATGGATATCGAGTGGGCGCGTGATGGTCACGACGGTAAGCTGTATATATTGCAGGCGCGTCCGGAAACAGTTCAGGCACGCGAGTTGGGTACCACTGTTGATGTGTTTTCTCTGAAGGAACACAGCGATGTGCTTGCAGTAGGCAAGAGTATTGGCAAGCGCATCGCCACAGGAAAAGCACGTATTATTCCTGATGCCTCGCGCATGGATGAGCTGGAAGCCGGTGAAGTGTTAGTCACCGATATGACTGACCCGGACTGGGAGCCGGTGATGAAGATCGCATCGGCTATTGTTACCAATCGAGGTGGCCGTACCTGCCATGCCGCTATCATTGCTCGAGAACTGGGTATTCCTGCGATTGTCGGCTGCAGTAATGCAACGACAGAGATCAGTAACAATCAGCATGTTACGGTTTCATGTGCTGAAGGGGATACCGGTTATATTTACCGCGGTGAGCTGGCGTACACACGCGATACCCTGGATTATTCCAGGCTGGCGAAGCCCAGGACGCGGATTATGTTGAACCTGGCCAATCCCGATATGGCATTCGAGCACTCGAACCTGCCGGTGGATGGTGTTGGCCTGGCTCGCCTTGAATTTATTATCGGTAACACGATTCGTATACATCCATGGGCATGTCTGAACTATGACAACCTGGATGATTACCTGAAGCATCGTATCGATGCCGAGATTGGCGGTTACCCGGATCCTGTCAGTTATTACGTGAAACGACTGGCTGAAGGTGTCGGTATGATTGCGGCTTCGTTTTATCCGCGGCAGGTAATCGTTCGTCTCTCAGACTTCAAGTCGAACGAGTATGCATCGTTGATTGGTGGTGAACTGTTCGAGCCCAAGGAAGAAAATCCGATGCTTGGTTTACGTGGTGCTTCACGTTATCCATCAGATATGTTCAAAGAATGCTTTGCGCTTGAATGTGATGCGATTGCACGTGTTCGTCGTCATCTCGGTTTTAAAAATATTGACATCATGGTGCCGTTTGTCAGAACCGTCGATGAAGGCAAGCGCGTACTCGAGCTGATGGCGAAAAATGGCCTGGGTCGCAGGGAAGGCGGTATGAAAATCTACCTGATGTGTGAAGTACCTGCGAATGCATTGCTGGCAAAAGATTTTCTGAAATCCTTTGACGGATTCTCTATCGGATCGAATGACCTGACGCAATTAACACTGGGTGTCGATCGTGACTCGGGGCTGCTCGAAGGTTTTGATGAGCGTGATGAATCTGTGAAGATACTGATGAAGATGGCAATTGATGCCTGTCACGAGCAAGGCAAGTATGTTGGTATTTGTGGACAGGCACCATCAGATTTTCCCGAGATAACCCGCTGGCTGGTTGAGAATGGTATATCTTCACTATCGTTGAATCCTGACAGTGTGTACACGATGGTACAGGAAGTACTTGAAGTCGAGAAAAAGATTAAATCGTAGTCTGGAGAGGCTAACCTAGAGCAGGAACAGGGTCGCGAGTCCGAGGAATACAAACAAGCCTACGATATCCGTAATCGTGGTGAGCACCACGCTGCCTGCAATCGCCGGATCGATACCCATTTTTTTCAGCATTAATGGGATGGCGGCACCCGAGAAGGCAGCAACCACGAGATTGATGATCATGGCGGCAGCGATGACCAGGCCAATATTTGTATCATCAAACCAGAGCCAGGCAATCGCGCCGACTACTCCTGCCCAGATCGCGCCGTTGAACAGTCCGACAATCAGTTCTTTCGATATCAACCACGAGCGGTTGTTACGACTCACCTGACCGAGTGCAATCCCGCGCGTTACCAGTGTGAGTGTCTGTGTGCCGGCAATGCCACCCATGCTTGCTACCACGTTCATCAACACTGCAATGGCGACAACTTTTTCCAGTGTTCCTTCAAAGTTGGATACCACCCATGAGGCCATGAACGCGGTAATCAGGTTGATGCCTAGCCACAGTGCACGGCGTCGCGAGCTGGGTACGACAGGCGCAAACAGATCTTCTTCTTCAGACAGACCGGCCCTGCCCATGACCGAGTGGTCAGCTTCATCTCGTATTACGTCAACCACGTCATCAATCGTGATACGGCCCAACAGTCGCATGTCATCGTCCACAACAGGGGCCGATAGCAAATTCTGGTCCTCGAAGATGCGGGCAACATCGTCATCTTCTGTTTCTGCCGGAATAGCTTCGATGTCTCTGTTCATTACATCGATGACATACATCTGCGGATCTGTTGTCAGCAAAGTTGATAAGGGCAACACGCCGAGGTAACGATTGTTCCTTGTAGTGACGATCAGGTTGTCAGTATTATTTGGTATTTCACCCAGCCGTTGCAGGTAACGCAGCACGACCTCGAGAGTAACACTGTGGCGCACCGTGATGGTGTCGGTATTCATCAAACCGCCGGCACTGTCTTCCGGGTATGAAAGCACGGCTTCTACCCGTCGGCGTCGCTGTGTATCAAGCGAGGTCAGTACCTGCCCGGTTACCCTGTCTGGCAGAGCCTGAATGAAGTCGGCAAGATCATCCACATCCATGCCTTCAGTTGCATTCACCAGGTCCTGTAATGGCATGTTATGTATCAGGGTGGCGCGTACTTCATCACCAACCTCGAGCAGTACATCACCATCCTTGTCGGGGTCTACCAGGTCCCAGATCAGGTTTCGCTGGCTATAGGGCAGGGACTCGAGCAAGTCGGCGATTTCAGCCGGATGGAGTTCATTGAGCATGCGGCGGGCGTTTTGCATCGCCCCGTTTTCCAGTGCCTGTGACAGGGCCTGGATCTGGGATTCCGTTTTCTCAATGTGATCAGTATCTGTCATGATGAATCAAGGTCTAAAAATACCGTCATGCCCATATGGATAATATCGGGCTGAAGTGTAGCACGCGATTTGGTGATTCAGTGCAGAATGTCATTGTTTAAATCTGCCGAGCTGCAGATTGCACGCTGAGTCAGGGCTGAGCTATTTGTTCAGTTTGGCAACCCTGATCTCGATGTCATGTAGATCGTGACAATTGAGGATCTTGCGCACCTTGGGGCGTAGCTTGGAGATGTCACTGTTATTGATGATATCTTTTATTTCCAGCAGTACGTTTGCCTGCACACTGAAGTATTCCAGCCCCATGCCGAGTAACAGGCGTGTATACCTGGGATCGCTGGCCATTTCGCCACACATTGAAATCGGTGTGCCGGTTTTTTTGCTGGCATCAATAATAATCTGGATCAGCTGTAGTACAGCATGATGTAGCGGGTTATAGAGATAGTTGACTTCGTCATCAATGCGGTCGATGGCGAGCGTGTATTGAATCAGGTCATTGGTGCCGATAGACAGGAAGTCCATGCGATGCGCAAAGATCTCTGATGATAAAGCGGCCGCCGGTACTTCGATCATGGCACCAATGTCGAGATTCTCATTGAAGCGAACCTTGCGTTGTCGCAGCTGTGCTTTTGCCTGCTCAATCAGGCCTGAAATTTGCTCCAGTTCACCAATGCTTGTCATCATCGGTATCATCATTTTGACATCGCCATACGCTGCTACGCGTAGAATTGCACAGAGCTGGTTGATAAAGGTTTCGGGTTCTTTCAGACAGCGACGGATAGCGCGCAAACCCATCGCCGGGTTATGTGCCATAGGGCCCTGGCCAAAGGCTTCATTAATTTCCTTGTCGGCACCCAGATCCAGCGTGCGAATGGTCAGTGGTTTGCCCTTGAGACGGAACAGTGCGCGCTTGTAATTTTTAAACTGGGTTTCCTCGTCAACGATCTCATTGTTTTCAAGAAACAGCATTTCGGTGCGATAAAGACCAACCCCGGCATCGTCCTGCAGTTTCAGTTTCTTGATGTCTTCCGGTCGGTCGATGTTTCCCTGCAGTGTAATGGTGACACCGTCCTGGGTGATCGTAGGGGTGTTTCTTAGCTCGTTTAACTCTTTTTTGCGCGCACGCAGTTCCCGACGTAAACCACGGTAATGTTTTAAGGAGCGCCTGTCAGGTTCGCCAATGATGACGCCATAGTTGCCATCAACGATTAGTTGTTCACCCGGATGGATCAGCATGCGCGCATTATGAGCGCCGACCACGGCAGGTATGCCGAGATTTCTGGCAAGAATGGCAGTATGTGAAAGCGGGCCACCGAACTCTGTTACCAGTGCGCCGACTTTCTGGTGTTGCATCATCAATGTATCCGCAGGCGTCAGGTCATCAGCGATAATGATTTTGCCTTTGAGATTGACGTCTTCGAACTCGCCTGCCTGTACCTCGGCAAGGCAATGTTGAATGCGTTGGGCAACATGCAGAACATCATCCTTGCGTGTGCGCAGGTAAGGATCTTTCATGTCATCGAATACCTGCACCAGGCGGTCACACTGAACCTGTAGTGCCCACTCGGCATTACAGGAGTACTCTTCGATAATGGATGCAGCGCCCTCATCGAAAGCAGGGTCCTCAAGCATGAGCAGGTGTGAATCGATGAAGGCCAGGATATCTTCAGGCGTATCCCTGATTATCTTGTCTCTTATTTCATGCAGTTGCGCACTGGCTGCCTCAACCGCCCTGTGCAGGCGCTTGATTTCTTTTTCCTGATGTTTAACCGGTACATTGTATTCTGTAACCTTGATAGTTGCGCGCACGTATACATATGCCGGACCGATGGCTATGCCTCGCGAAACACCAACTCCATTTAGAAGAATACTCATATTGCTTCTGTTATTTACTCGTCTTCATCAAAGCGGTTATTAATAAGTTGTTCGAGCTGGTCAATGCTTTCGGCAGCATCGCTGCCCTTTGCGTGAATAATTACCCTGGTACCCTTGCTCGCGGCCAGCATCATCACTCCCATGATACTCTTGCCGTTGACGCGTTGTGAATTACCTTCGATGTCAATATCACTGTTGAAACTGGAAGCGAGCTTGACGAATTTTGCGGCTGCACGTGCATGCAACCCCAGTTTATTGATGATTTCAACTTCTCGACACTGTTCCATTTTTTATTGACTTCTTGTTTGTATGCCCTTGTTACCACCCTCAATAGCTGTGCGAGTCAGTTCTTCAAGTGGGCGGTCCCGGTAGTTCATGATGCGCAGCAACATTGGCAGGTTGAGCCCACTGACCAGTGTGCTCTTGATGTTATGCTGTAATCTCATCGCAATATTAAATGGCGTACTGCCATAGCTGTCAGTGATAATTAATAATCCCTGTTCTGTATCGAGGTCATCAATAACTTTATTAGCATGTTGTTGAATGATGTCTGTTTCTGAGTCCATGGGTACTTCAATACAGGCACTATTGTCCAGCTCATCGTTTATGATGGCTCGTGTTATTGCCAGCATGTTATTGCCGATAGCTTCGTGGGTTACTAGCAGTAAAGCGACACTCATAGCAGGGTACCGGTAAAGGACTTATTTTCTTCTTGTTGGTGACTAATCGAGCTCACGATGCCGTAATGAAATATGTTCTATCTTGTCCCTGAAATCATCGCACAATTGCTCGGTGATATATACAGACCGGTGCTGACCACCGGTGCAGCCAATGGATATTGTTAAATAACATCTGTTTTGCTGTTCAAACCTGGGTATCCAGTTATGTAAAAAACCACGAATATATTTCAGCATTTCATCGACATCATCGCTTTCCTGGAGAAAATCCACCACTTCACGATCGAGTCCGGTTAAAGGCCTGAGTTTTGGTTCCCAGTGTGGATTAGGCAGGCAGCGGACATCGAACACAAAGTCCGAATCCGTTGGCGTACCATGTTTGAAGCCGAAGGACTGAAACAGTACTGACAGACCTTTCTGCTCGCGCTTGATAACCTGATTCTTGATCTGGTCACGCAATTGATAGATGTTGGTATAAGTGGTGTCGATATAAAGATCTGCATGCTCTGCGATTTCACTAAGCAAGTTACGTTCAACTTCTATCGCTTCGGTAAGCGGTAAGCCTTTATTGGTTAACGGGTGTTTGCGGCGTGTATCACTGAAACGTTTAATCAGGGTAGGGAGGTCAGCCTGCAGGTAGATGATTTCGATATCAATATCCTGTTCACGCAAGGGCTTGATGATATCGACAAACCGGCGCAGGTCGCTGGAATCACTGCGGGCATCAATGCCAATGCCAATGTGTTCATACGGCTGGATGGTTCGTTCCATGATGCGCCTGACGAAATCGGGTAGCAGGCCGAGCGGTAGATTATCGATGCAGTAATAGTCTTCATCTTCGAGGGTGTTTAGTGCAACTGTCTTACCTGATCCGGATAAACCGCTAACGATAACAAGATGCATGTTGCACAAGACCTTTACGATTTCTTGTTAGTGATGGCTTGTTGCTGGATCTCGATGAGTTGGTCGGTTGCATCGTGTCCATTAATACGCAGGATATGGTTGCGAACAGCAGCCTCTACCAGAACAGCAATATTTCTGCCGGGTGCGACCGGTATAAGAATCTGTGGAATTTCTACGCCGAGAATTGTGCGTGTTTCGCGGGTTCCCCTGAGACGGTCGAGAGAGGCACGCTCTTTCGCAGTGAGCCGTTGCAGGTGAACAATCAGGCGCAGGTATTTATTTTGTTTCAGCGCATTATCGCCGTACATTTCGCGTATATTCAAAACGCCAAGACCGCGTACTTCCATGAAGTCTTTCAAGATGCCCGGACTTCTGCCATCAAGGATCTCAGGACCTGTACAGGTGAACTCGGGTGCGTCATCAGCGATCAGGCGGTGGCCGCGAGAGATGAGTTCCAGCGCCAGTTCGCTTTTACCGACGCTGCTTTGACCGGTGATCAGCACGCCAGTGCCGAGTACTTCCATGAAAACGCCATGCACGACTTCTTTATCGGAGAATATATCGTGCAGGTAGTAACGTGCGAGGTCGACAACTTCGTTACTTTGGGTCTTGCAACTCAGTACCGGGATATGCGATTTGTTGGCAAAGCCAATCAGAATATCCGGGACATCAATACCATCAGCCATGATGATGGCAACCGTGGGGCCGTCAAATATCTGTTGCAGCACATTGGCCCTGAAGTCATCTTCCAGTCCTTGCAGATAGGCGCACTCTGTTTCGCCAATCACCTGGATCAGGTTTTTATGGATCAGGTTGAGATGGCCAATCAGGGTTGCATGCTGGCTGATATCGATTTCGTGTAAGGGGCGTTTCGGGTCTTCCTGTCCTGCCGCCCATTTCAGTTCAATCTGCTCGGAAAGATTGACGATGATTGATTCGGCAGAAAGCAGTTCGGTCATGATGCCTGACTTGCGATTTCCCAGCTGGTGAGCCGGTTAAACAGTTCTTTTGACGTGCTGGCCGATCTCAGGCTATGACAGAGGTTCTTATCGCTGAAGCGACTGGCAAGGCTGGCCAGTATTTCAAGGTGTTCGCTGGTGTGCTCTTCAGGCACCATCAATGCGAACAGCAGGTCTGTTGGCTCATTATCCGGGCTATCAAAATCGATGCCCTGATCGAGCTTGATAAAGGCACCGATGGCATGGTCACATTTGGCCGTGCGCGCATGCGGCAGGGCCACGCCGTGACCCAGCCCGGTGGACCCGAGTTTTTCACGTTCGGTCAGGTGCTGAAAGATTTCGACAGCATCCTTGTCGGTAGTTTGTGCGGCTAGCAGCTCGGCAAGCTGTTCCAGCGCCTTCTTCTTACTACTTACTTCAGCATCACAAATGACCGAGCTTTCACTGATCAGTTGATCAAGTTTCATCAGGTCTGGGGGATCTCGTTGTGCTTGTGGTGAAGATGGTTTTTCAGTTTTTCCTTGTGCTTCTTGACCTGGCGGTCCAGTTTGTCAACGAGGCCGTCGATGGCTGCGTACATATCATCTTCGTGTGATTCAGCGAAGATGTCATTGCCACTCATGTGAACAGTTGCTTCAGCTTTATGAGTAACGTTTTCTACGCTCAGGATTACGTGTGTGTTACTGACTTTGTCGAAATGTCTCTCCAGCTTTGCCATTTTTTCATTGACGTAGTTTCTCAGAGAGTCAGTGATGTCGACGTGGTGACCAGTCAGATTGATTTGCATAATATTCTCCGCATTTTTTTCTTCAAGAAAGACGTTTTCGCTCATTTGAGGGTGGAATTGACATTGCTTCTCTGTATTTTGCCACAGTTCTTCGGGCAACATTAATGCCTTCCTTGACCAGAAAGGCAGAAATCTTGTTATCGCTCATGGGTTTTTTCGGATTTTCGTTCTCAATGAGCTTTTTCACCATGGCGCGAATGGCTGTTGCCGAACATTCGCCGCCATCAGCTGTGCTGACGTGACTGGAAAAGAAGAACTTGAATTCAAACACACCCCTGGGTGTGTGCATGTATTTTTGCGTGGTCACGCGTGAAATCGTGGATTCGTGCATATCGAGTTCTTCCGCGATATCGCGCAGTACCATCGGTTTCATGCCTTCATCACCGTATTCAAGGAACAGGCGCTGACGTTGCACGATGGCGCGACCGACACGCAGCAGGGTGTCGCTGCGACTCTGCAGGCTTTTCAGGAACCAGCGTGCTTCCTGCATGCTATTCCTCAGGTAGCTGCTGTCCTTGTCGCGGCCGGACTTTTTAACGTAACCGGCATAGAGTGGATTGATGCGCAGCTTCGGGGCGGCTTCCGGATTCAGGTCCACGCGCCACTCGCCATTGACCTTGCGCACAAAAATGTCTGGAATTATGTATTCGGCACGGTTAGGTGAAATCAGGGCGCCGGGCTTCGGATTCAGGGTCTGAATGACGTCGATCAGCTCTTTCAGTTCGGCTTCGGATAAGCGCGTGGTTTTCATCAAACGGGCATAATCCCGGTTGCCGAGCTGCTCCAGATGATCCCTGATCAACATGCGAACATCCCTGAGGCCCTTGGTGTCGGGGTCGAATTGCTCCAGCTGCAGCAGCAGGCATTCGCGCAGGTCACGGGCGCCGACACCGATTGGGTCGAAGTGCTGTACCAGGTGCAGTACAGCTTCAACTTCATCGAGCTCGATTTCGAGCTCATCTACCAGTCCGGCGTGAATATCTTCTATAGATTCAGTAAGATAGCCGTCATCATTGATGGCATCGATGATTGCAATGGCGATCGCAAAGTCGGTATCGCTGGCATGCGTGGCCCTGAGCTGCCAGAGCAGGTGCTCGGCCAGGGTGTCGCCCTCAAGACTCTGGTTTTCGAGATAATCGCTGGCATTATCATCAGACGACGAACTGGCATTGCTGATGCTGGCAGTGGCGATATCATAAATATCTTCCCATTCACTATCGACCGGCAGTTCGTCAGGTAGCTCCTGGTTTTTTTCCATGTCCAGTTGTGCGTCCTGGGTGCTGTCTTCGTTCTCGCGTGTGTTTTCCTGGTTTTCTGTGGTGCTTGCCTGGTTATCTTCATCCAGCTCCAGCATGGGATTTTCTTCCAGCGTCTGCTGGATTTCTGTCTGCAGGTCGAGCGTAGACAACTGCAACAGGCGAATGGCCTGCTGTAGCTGGGGCGTCATCGTGAGATGCTGACCAAGTTTTAGCTGAAGTGATGGCTTCATATGTGGCTTTATGGGAGGGCGAAGTAACTACAGCCAAGATCCCAGATCATGATCTGTCATCTGAAGCGTTGGTAACGTCAGACCTGCTGCTGCCCCTGTCCTTAATCGAATTCTTCTCCTTTTACTGTATTTCTGGCTATTAATTCAAGCTGTTAACAGTATTTATAGTCGAAAATCATGGCCAAGATAGACTTCTCGTACTTGATCATTTTCAAGGATTTCGTCTGGTTGACCCTGGGCAATGATTTTACCATCGCTCAGAATGTAAGCACGATGGCATATTCCCAAGGTTTCCCGGACATTATGGTCGGTTATCAGGACACCGATATTGAGGCGGGTCAAATGTTTTATGCTTTTCTGGATATCGATCACGGAGATCGGATCAACGCCCGCAAAAGGCTCGTCAAGCAGGATAAAGGCGGGTTTCGAGGCCAGTGCGCGCG
This sequence comes from Gammaproteobacteria bacterium, assembly GCA_029287435.1. Lineage (GTDB taxonomy): Bacteria > Pseudomonadota > Gammaproteobacteria > SZUA-229 > SZUA-229 > JABDQW01. The sequence goes on along the minus strand of JARFRD010000012.1, from coordinate 30,434 downwards.
CGATTTCGACGCGCCTGCGTTCACCGCCAGACAGGCTCATGCCGGTGCCCTCACGGATATGTTCGATCTGGAGTTCCTCCAGTAGCATCTGTAACTGCTCTTCACGCTCTTCACGGGTAAGTTTCTGGGTTTCCAGGATGGCCATGATGTTGTCTTCAACGGACAGTTTCCTGAATACCGAGGCTTCCTGTGGCAGGTAGCCGATACCGTTTTGTGCGCGAGCATGAACCGGCATGCGGGTGATATCCCGGTCATCAATGAAGATTTTTCCTTCATCGGCCCTGACCAGGCCGACCATCATGTAAAAGCTGGTTGTCTTGCCTGCCCCATTCGGACCCAGCAGGCCGACAACTTCACCGCTTTTTACATTAATTGAAACATCATCGACGACAGTACGGGTCTTGTAGCGTTTTACAAGATGTTCTGCATGCAGCTTGGCCATGGTTAATCTGTCTTCTTGACGTTGTCTGGTGTAATGGTGATATTAACGCGCTTACCGGGCTGCTTGTCGCCTGCTATCACGACTTCTTTCACGGTGTCGTAAACGATTCGCTGGCTTTCGACCACGTGCCCTGCCTGTTCAAGGCGAGCGTTTATCGTCAGCACCAGCATGTTCTCATCAGCCAGGTACTCCATGACCTCGCTCTTGGCGTTAATGAAGCTGCCATCTTCAGCTTGCTGACGATAAATCGCGGGTGCACCGGTTACCTTGATGGTTTTCAGTGAGCTCTCGTTGGTGTTTGCAACCACTTTGTCGCCAGTAAGCTCGATTTTTTCCTGGGTAACGCGGACATTGCCGATGTATTCGCTGATGCCCGTCTTAATGTTGTAGGACATCTGGTCAGCATAGATATTAACGGGTGCATTTGAAGGTTTTGCAAACAGGCGGTCTGCCGATGCCGGTAATGCAATGCTGCAGATGAGTGCAATGGCAGCTGCCAGTTTAAGGTGCAACATAGGTACCATTTACACCTGCAAGAAGTTCGAGCTTACCGGTTGTGTTGTTGAAGATCATGCCGTTGGATTTAAGTACAGAATTTCCCTGGTCGATATCTACTGGTTTGTCGGTATCGGCTATCTGTGTTTTGGTATTAAAGCGTAACTGACTGGTTCTGATCCTGACAGGGTTTTCTGCATCCTGTTGCAGCATGACAACATCTTCCTTGAGTACAACCCAGGTGCTGGTCTGGTCGATATTGCCGCGCTTTGCGCTCACTAGCCAGCTGCCATCTTCCTGGATGAAGTTAAACACGGGCTGCTTGATATCTGAATTACCGGTGTCATTGTAATGTTCCATCAGTTCGGCTTTCAGCGTGTAGTCGGGTTTGCCATCTTCATTCATCGCTGTCATGGTGAAATCCCTGATGTAGGCATCTACAAAATGCGGTTCCTTTTCTGTGATTAATACCTTTTCTTCGGGTATCATCGCGCTCCATATGCCAATGGCAGCAATGATGCTAACGGTTACAAATGTGGATCTTTTTTTCACGATTAACCCTGTTATTGTTTGGTATAAAGATAGGATTCCAAGGCCTGCTGTAATAGACCTTTGGCTTCAAGTATAAGTTCACAGACATCACGTACAGCGCCGCGGCCACCATTGCTCTGTGTAATCCAGTGTGCATGTTTTTTTACATAAGGATGTGCACTCTGTACCGCAATAGCAAAGCCTACACGTGTCATGATAGGCAAATCAACCACATCATCACCGACATAGGCGATCTGGTCCTTTTCGAGGCCGACATCTTTTAGCAGAGCTTCATACGCTGGAATCTTGTCACGATAGCCCTGGTATACACGGGTGATGCCAAGGTCATTCATGCGATGCTCAACCACGTTGGATTTGCGACCTGTGATAATTGCGGCGTTGACGCCGCCTTCCTGCAGCATGCGCATACCATGCCCGTCGAGTGAGTTGAACGCCTTGTATTCCTGGCCGTCGTCACCCATGAACAGGCTGCCGTCGGTCATGACACCGTCAACATCAAAAATCACGAGTTCAATGTTTTTTGCTTTATCCAGTACGTCTTGCATGATTCAGTTATTTGTCCGTAGTTGTATCGATGTAAACAGTCCGCTTAATTATGGTCAAACGACGCCGGCTTCTAACAGGTCGTGCATATTTAACGCACCAATCAACAGGTTATCTTCGTTGGTCACAAGCACAGCATTGATCCTGTAATCATCCATCAACTTCAATGCTTCTGCTGCGAGGTCATGTGCATTGACCGTTCGACATCCACTGGTCATCACCTCGTCAATAGTTGTTTGCTTAAGGTCGATATCCTTGTCCAGTGTGCGGCGCAGGTCACCATCGGTAAAGATGCCAAGCACCTTGCTGTTGTGATCAATAATCGCTGTCATGCCCATACCTTTACTGCTCATCTCCAGCAGTGCCTCGGATATGGTTGCAGAAGTTGTAACGCGTGGCATGTCGTCACCGGTATGCATGACATCGGAAACGTGGAGCAACAGGCGGCGACCCAGGCTGCCACCCGGATGTGACAGTGCAAAATCTTCTTCAGTGAATCCGCGCGCCTCAAGCAGGGCAACGGCGAGAGCATCACCCATGACCAGCGCTACCGTGGTGCTCGATGTCGGTGCCAGTCCAAGCGGGCAGGCCTCGTTTTCAACGCCAACGTCGAGATTGATCGTGGCTTCAGCCGCGAGCGGTGAACCGGCGTTACCGGTCATACTGATCAAAGGCACCCCGAGACGCCTGATAATAGGCACAATGGTCAGTATCTCGGCCGTGTTTCCCGAATTGGATAAGGCGAGTACGACATCCTTGCTGGTAATCATGCCGAGGTCGCCGTGACTGGCTTCACCGGGGTGCACGAAAAATGCGGGACTGCCGGTACTGGCGAGGGTGGCGGCTATCTTGCCGGCGATGTGACCGGATTTACCCATGCCGGTGACAACGATACGACCTTCGCATTCCAGCATTAACTGACAGGCGCTGGCAAAGCTGTCATCAATCCTGTGTTTCAGCTTCTCAACTGAAGCCAGCTCATTTTTAATAACAGCGAGTCCGAGTTTTTTGAAATCTGTTGTTGTCATTATTGATTACGGCTCAACGTTTTAAAGTATCTCGGTTATATAGAGCAGCGCCTGGTATCCCAAAAAGCAGCTTAACAGAACCGCACCCTCGAGACGGTTAACACGACCGAAACCCTTGAAACCATAGGCCATGATAAACAGCGAGATGGTCAGGATAAAGACAATCGGCATGTCGCGATCAAGCACAATGCTATCCAGCGTTGATGGGTATATTAGACCGGGTATACCCATTACGGCCAGCGTGTTGAACATATTGGATCCGACCACGTTACCGATAGCGATATCATGTTCGTTTTTAAGGGCGCCGGCTATCGATGCTGCAAGTTCGGGCAGGCTGGTACCGACAGCGATGATGGTCAGGCCAATCAACAGGTCGCTGACACCAAAAGTTGTAGCCATCTCAACGGCACCCCAAACCAGTATCCTTGAAGCACCAACCAGCAGGATAAGGCCGATAACAAGCCAGAACAGGGAGCGTTGCATCGGCATGGGTGCAGGCATTTCCTGGTCGAATTCATCGTACATGGCATCTGCTTCGCGATTGGTCACGGCCTGGCGTGCAACCCACCAAAGTAACAGGAGCAGTGAGCTCAGCAGGATCACGCCGTCAGTTCTACCAAGTTGGCCATCCTGTAGCAGCATCAGCAACAACACCGTGGCCATCATCAGCAGTGGCAGTTCCTTTTTCAGGATGCGCGAATGCACGTCCAGGGGCTTGATCAGTGCTGCCATGCCGAGCACCAGGGTAATATTTGCGATATTCGATCCCAGCGCATTGCCAATCGCCAGCCCCGGGCTTTCGTTGATGGCGGCGATACTCGATACCAGCATTTCGGGCGCAGATGTACCAAAGCCGACGATGGTCAAACCGATAATAAGGGGGGAGATATTGAGGTTGCGGGCAGTGGCAGCAGCGCCAATGATGAACCTGTCTGCGCTCCAGACCAGAAGTACAAAGCCACCCACAATGGCAAGTATGTTATACAGCATTGAGTAAGCATCGTGATTTTTTCAGCATATTAACATCTAACAAGCCCTGACCCACAGATTCATGGCAATTGCAGGGAAATATCCCGCTTATGTGATGTCAGCAGTAATGCGGCTGGTAGCTGGAGACTCAAAAGAATAGAATACCTGCCCAATAACAATAATCATCATTCACTTCCCAGCAGGGGCATCACTTGACCGATACTTTAATCAACATTCGCGACATGCATTTCAATCGTGGCGAGCGTGTGATATTTGATGGTATCGACATGGCTATCCCGCGAAAGGGCATTACTGCGATTATGGGCCCAAGCGGTACTGGCAAGACAACCTTGCTGAAACTGATCGGTGGCCAGCTGTTTCCGGATAGTGGCAGTATCGAGGTTGACGGCCAGAATGTGCATCAACTCAAAACGGCCCAGCTCTACGCCCTGCGTAAACGCATGGGTATGCTGTTTCAGTCGGGTGCCTTGCTGACAGATTTGAGTGTGTTCGACAATGTCGCTTACCCCTTGCGTGAACATACAAAACTGAACCAAAGCATGATCCGCCAGCTGGTCTTGCTCAAACTGCACGCAGTTGGTCTGCGAGGCGCAGCCGACCTGATGCCCGCCGAATTGTCTGGTGGTATGGCCCGACGTGTAGCGATGGCCAGGGCGATTGCACTGGATCCCATGATGATTATGTACGACGAGCCGTTCACCGGGCAGGACCCGATCTCGATGGGTGTGCTGGTTAAGCTGATCCGGGAGCTCAACGATGTGCTGGACATCTGTAGCATTGTTGTGTCGCATGATGTGCGTGAAACGCTTTCGATTGCCGATTACGTCTACGTGATATCTGATGGCAAGGTCATCGGCCAGGGACATCCAGACGAACTCAAGGCCAGTACTTCTGAATGGATCAAGCAGTTTGTTGATGGTGAAGCGGATGGCCCGGTGCCGTTCCATTACCCGGCGGAAGCAGTCGTGGAAGACCTGGTTACAGGCAACGGGAAGCGACGCTGATGCTGCTGGATTATATTCAATCGCTCGGTCGTCAGGCCCTGTCAGCCTTGCAGCGCCTTGGGCGGGGCAACCTGTTTCTGTTGCAGACCATTCCGGCTATGCGTGGCATGCTGTTTCGCCCGGGCCTGTTGATTCGGCAAATGTTTTCGGTGGGTGTGCAGACCCTGCTAATTATTGTCGTTGCCGGCTTGTTCGTTGGGATGGTGATTGCACTGCAGTCTTATTATGCGCTGGTCGATTTTGGTGCCGAGGATTCGGTCAGTGTGATGGTGGTGCTCTCCCTGTTCCGTGAACTGAGTCCGGTAGTGACAGCATTGCTGTTTGCAGGACGAGCCGGCTCTGCGCTAACGGCTGAGATTGGCCTGATGAAAGCAACTGAACAACTCTCAGGCATGGAAATGATGGCGGTTAATCCGATCGAGCGCGTTATCGCGCCGCGGTTCCTGGCTGGATTTATCTCATTGCCTTTACTGACCGCGATTTTCAGTGCTGTCGGTGTGGTGGGCGCATACCTGGTAGCGGTCGAATTACTGGGGCTGGATGCGGGCGCATTCTGGTCACAGGCCAAGGCGAAGGTTGATCTTTACCATGATCTTTTCAACGGCATGATCAAGAGCGCGGTTTTTGGTTTTGTCGTCGTCTGGATTGCGGTGTTCGAAGGTTATGACTGTGTGCCGACATCAGATGGACTGGGTCGCGCAACAACGAGAACGGTGGTACACAGCTCGCTGGCCGTGCTCGGTCTGGATTTTGTATTGACGGCATTAATGTTCGGTGATGACTGATCGTATTAAGATGAAAGGGCAGGTGATTCGATGAATACACGTACGATAGAGATAGCTGTTGGAATTTTTGTAGCAGCAGGCCTTGCGGCTTTGTTCATGCTGGCAATGAAAGTCAGTAACCTGGCGACCTATGGGGGTGATGATGGCTACCTGATTTCAGCCCGCTTCGACAATATAGGCGGTCTCAAGGTACGCTCACCGGTTTCTGCCAGTGGTGTGCGCGTGGGACAGGTGACTGATATTAGCTATGACTCGGGTGGTTACGAGGCGCGGGTCACCATGTCGATAGAGCCGCAGTATGATAAATTCCCGACCGATACCGCAGCCAGCATCATGACCTCAGGTCTGCTGGGTGAACAGTTCGTCAGTCTTGAGCCAGGCGCGGAGGAAGAATTTTTGAAGCCAGGCAATGAAATCGAGATCACGCAATCTGCACTGGTTCTGGAACAAATCATCGGACAGTTTCTCTATAGTCAGGCAGAGGAATAAAAATATCTTTTTATTCTGCTGAGTTTATTCGGTAACTGAACGATGGGAATGAAAACATGAGTGCAGTAAAAGTAACAATCAGGATAGCGAGTGTTTTTGCCGGTTTATTACTTGGTATGCAGGCCCTGTATGCCAGCCAGGCCGCGGCCGATGAGATAATTCCGCCGCATGAGATGTTGAAGCAGACATCGGATGAAGTCATAGCGATTCTGAAAGACAGGAAAGAGGAGCTGAAAGATGATCCCCAGCTTGTCTATGACCTGGTGCATGAATATATCCTGCCTCATCTTGACGAGGTCACCATTGCCAAACTGGCGCTGGGTAAAAACTGGCGTAAAGCCAGTCGAGAACAGAAAATCGAATTCATCAATGAATTCCGCGACCTGTTGATTCGTACTTACGGTAAATCACTGAGTGAATTCAGTGATCAGACCATTAACTATTTCCCGGTCAAACGCGTCGATGGCGAGGACAAGGTGGTGGTTAAATCCGAAGTGCTACAGTCGGGCGGACCGTCAATCCCGGTTTCCTATCGTATGCGTATCAAGGACAATGAGTGGAAGGTTTACGATCTAAGTATCGATGGAGTCAGCCTGGTAACCAGCTATCGCGGCACCTTTGCCCAGGAAATTCGCAAGGGCGGTATGGAAGGTCTGCTCAAGTTGCTCAAAGATAAGAACAGTAAAATTGAAGCCACCAGGGTTGCGTCTTGAATAATTCATCAACACATGGATCCGGTGCTCAATCGAGTGCAGCAGAAATTCACGCAGACGGTGCCAGTAACAAAGGTGGCTTCAAGGTCAGCGGCGTACTGAATTTTGATACCGTGCCTACGATGATGAAAAATGCAAAGCGCCTGTTATCCTCGGCTGAATCGGCAACCGTTGATTTTTCACAGGTCGAAAGCTGTAACAGTGCCGGTCTTGCTGTCGTACTCGAGATGGCGCGTATCATGCGTCAGCAGAATAAAAGTATCTGTTTTGTATCCTTGCCGGAACAGATTCGAACCTTTGCGCGTGCCTACAGCGTGGAGGAAGAACTGGAAGAGGCCGGCTTGCTATGCTGAATAAACTGTTAATCCAGGGCGGGACGCGGCTGGACGGTGAAATCCGCATTTCCGGGGCCAAGAACGCAGTGCTACCGATTCTTGCTGGCACATTGCTTGCCGACGGCCCGACAGTGATTGAAAACGTGCCCCATTTGCACGATGTCACCACAACAGTTGAACTGCTGGGTTGCATGGGTGTGCAGGTCGTGATCGATGAAAAACTCAGTATCGAAGTTGATACATCGACGATAGAAAACCACGTTGCGCCTTATCACCTGGTTAAAACCATGCGTTCCTCCATCCTGGTGCTTGGTCCGTTGCTGACACGTTTCGGTGAAGCAGAAGTATCCTTGCCCGGCGGTTGTGCGATTGGTTCGCGCCCGGTCAATCTGCATATCAAGGGACTGCAGGACATGGGTGCCGAGATCGAGGTGGTCAATGGCTACATACATGCGCGCGCGGATCGACTCAAAGGTGCGCGCCTGGTGATGGATATTGTGACCGTGACCGGTACGGAAAACCTGATGATGGCTGCTGCTCTGGCGGATGGTGTAACGATTATCGAAAATGCCGCGCGTGAACCCGAGGTTGTTGATCTTGCGAACTACCTCAACACCATGGGCGCGAAAATTGAAGGTGCTGGCACTGACACAATTACCATTGAAGGCGTCGAAAAACTAACCGGCACCCGATACCGCGTCTTACCTGATCGTATTGAGACAGGTACCTACCTGGTGGCCGCTGCAATCTCCGGCGGTCGCATCAAGGTCAAGGATACAGATCCAACCTTGCTGGATGCGGTTATCGACAAGCTGCGGGAAGCGGGTGCAGAAGTTACCTGTGGTGATGACTGGATCGAACTCGACATGCACGGCAAGCGCCCCAAGGCGGTTAATATTCGTACGGCACCGTTTCCTGCGTTTCCGACCGATATGCAGGCACAGTTCGCGGCACTGAATACGATTGCAGAAGGTACCTCGACGATTGTCGAAACCGTGTTCGAAAACCGGTTTATGCATGTGCAGGAATTGCAGCGCATGGGTGCGGATATAGAAGTCGAGGGTAATACTGCGATTGTGCGCGGTGTTGAAGGACTAACCGCGGCCCCGGTTATGGCTACCGACCTGCGTGCTTCCGCCAGCCTGATCATGGCCGGACTCGTTGCTACGGGTGAAACTGAAGTTCAACGCATTTATCATATCGACCGTGGATATGAAATAATTGAAGAGAAACTGGCGCAGCTCGGTGCCAATATACGCAGGATCCCTGCGTGATCAATGAATAACTAATATTGAGTAGTGAAAAGTGAATAATTAGTAACAAGGAATTCATAAGGAATGTGAAATGGGGAATGTTCTTAAGGATAAAAGCTTTAGATTTGCGCTTCGTATAGTTAGGTTAGCCCGGTTTTTAAGCTCTAACAGAAAGGAATATGTTTTAAACAAGCAATTACTTAGATCTGGAACGTCTATTGGTGCATTGATCAGCGAAGCTGAGTTTGCGCAGTCGAAATCTGATTTTGTTCACAAGTTAAGTATTGCGCTTAAAGAGGCAAACGAAACCAGATATTGGTTAAAGTTGCTACATTGTGGTGATTATCTAACTGAAAAAATGTATAAAAGTTTACTGCCTGATATTGATGAATTAATTAAGTTATTGGTATCAAGCATTAAAACTGCAAAATCAAATATAAAGGCAAACATGTGATTACTTCATTGTTCATTTTTCATTCTTCACTATTCATTCAGCTATCATGATCAGAATAGCTTTATCAAAAGGACGCATCTTCAAGGAAACGTTGCCATTATTGGCCGCCGCTGACATTGTGCCTGTCGATGATCCCGAAACCAGCCGTAAACTGATTCTCGATACGAATCATGACGATGTAAAACTTGTCATTATTCGTGCTACTGATGTACCCACCTACGTGCAGTTCGGAGCAGCCGATGTCGGCGTCGCAGGTAAAGATGTATTGATGGAGCATGGCGGCGAAGGTTTGTATGAGCCGGTCGATTTAAAGATCGCCAGGTGCAAGCTGATGACAGCTGGGCTGGCTGATGCCAAGGCAATTAACGGACGTAAACGCATTGCGACCAAATTCGTTAACGTAGCGAAACGCTTTTTTGAGTCACGCGGTGAGCAGGTCGAAGTGATCAAGCTTTACGGTTCGATGGAGCTCGGCCCTATTGTCGGACTCGCAGACCTGATCGTTGACGTGGTTGATACCGGTAACACGCTCAAGGCCAACGGCCTGGTGCCGATTGATCATATCGCGGATATCAGCTCGCGTTTAATCGTGAACAAGGCGGCAATGAAAATGAAACACCAGCGCATTCAATCTTTGATTGACCAGGTGAGCAAGGCGGTCGCATGAGTATAAACATCACGCAACTGGATACCCGTGAGACTGATTTCCAGCAGCAACTGGATCAGCTGCTTGCCTGGGAGCAGTCTACGGATAATGCAGTTGTTATCACCGTTACAGAAATTCTCGACGATATACGCAAGCGTGGTGATGCGGCGCTGCTTGAGTATACGCAGAAGTTCGACCGTGTTGATGTGTCATCCGCGGCTGAACTTGAACTGTCAAAGGATGATCTGCAGGGTGCGCTTGATGCAATCGACAGCAGTCACCGCGAAGCGCTCGAACATGCCGCCAGTCGGGTGCGTGCCTACGCTGAACACCAGAAGATGGAGTCCTGGTCCTACACCGAAGAAGATGGCACCGTGCTGGGGCAAAAGGTTACACCAATGGACAGGGCAGGCCTGTATGTGCCGGGTGGCAAAGCAGCCTACCCGTCTTCCGTGTTAATGAATGCGATACCGGCGAAAGTTGCCGGTGTGCCTGAGCTGATCATGGTCGTGCCAACACCGGGTGGTGAACGCAATGACCTGGTGCTGGCCGCAGCTGCAATCTCGGGTGTCGATCGTGTGTTTACCATTGGCGGTGCGCAGGCTGTTGGTGCGCTGGCCTACGGTACGGATACTATTCCCAGGGTTGATATCATCACCGGTCCTGGTAATGCTTATGTCGCCACCGCAAAACGCATGGTTTACGGTGTCGTTGGTATCGACATGATTGCCGGCCCGTCAGAAATTCTGGTCGTGTGTGATGGCAAGACCGATCCTGACTGGATTGCAATGGACCTGTTTTCTCAGGCTGAGCATGATGAGGATGCACAATCAATTCTGGTCAGCCCGGATGCCGCTTTTCTTGTGCAGGTAAAAGCCAGTATCGATAAGCTGATAACCGAAATGCCTCGGGCGGACATTATAAAAACATCACTGGAAAATCGTGCAGCGTTAATCAGTGCGACTGATATGGATGACGCTATTCGTGTTGCAAACCTGATAGCACCGGAACATCTTGAGCTGTCGATGGATGATGCCGATCAATGGGCACAACAGATTCGTCATGCAGGTGCAATTTTCATGGGTCGCTATACGGCTGAAGCTTTGGGCGATTACTGCGCGGGACCTAACCACGTGTTGCCAACATCCGGCACCGCGCGTTTCTCATCACCGCTAGGTGTGTATGATTTCCAGAAACGCTCGAGCCTGATTGGTGCATCTGCACAGGGGGCGTCTGATCTGGGTAAATGTGCGTCAGTACTTGCTGAAGGTGAGGGCCTGGTAGCGCATGCGCGCTCGGCAGAGTACCGGATTAGAGACTGATTTTTTCACCGCGAAGGCGCAGAGAGCGCAAAGTTCTTTTTCTTTTCTTTATTGCTGCCAGAGTGGGTGGTCAGCTTCCAGATCAAGACTGCTTGATACATTTGGCTATCATTTAAACAAAATTAAAGGCACTCTGTAGAAGGGTCTTCGTTGTTGTTAATTTACAACCGACAATAAAACAGCTTTACGCTCTCTGCGCCTTTGCGGTGAACAAAAAAAAGCCCGCGATCGCGGGCTTTTTATCTTTGCAGACTTGCGTCCGAATCAGCTCTTCACAGAAATGCGTCTTGCCTGAGCAACTTCCTGTTTAGGAATTGTAATCTTGAGCACACCATGTTCTGAATGTGCTTCGATCGCATCGGCATTTGCTGTATCCGGTAAGCTGAAGCGACGGTAGAAAACACCATACTGACGCTCTACGCGTTTGTAGTTCTCTTCCTCAGTTTTCTTTTCAGATTTACGTTCACCCTTGATGGTGAGTACACCTTTGTCCATGCTGACTTCAATGTCATCCGGGTTAACACCGGGAATATCAGCCATCAGGGTAAATGCCTTGTCGTCTTCTTTGATGTCGACAGCAGGCGCCCAGTTGGCAGTCGCAATATTGCCGTTCTCGTCTGTATCAAACTTCGATAACGGCTGATTAAGTTCACGCTGGAGCTGATCAAATAGGCTCCACGGATTGTATCGAGTTAAGCTCATCGTATCTCTCCTGTAGAATTGTGTCTCTTGTCCTGAATGTGTGGACGCTATCTTCATTTTCAAGGTTTCATTGAAAGCTGTGACAAAAGTGGAGTTCAACACCCCACGGTGTCTCTGCTACTATGTGGGGCCTGATTTAAAGGCTTTCAAGCAGGTCAAAACTGGTTTATGTCCGAAAATATACTGAAATGGATTCGCCCGGAAATTCGTGAGCTCAAGGCTTACCACGTGGCCGACGCTACAGGTATGGTGAAGCTGGATGCGATGGAAAACCCCTATCATCTGCCGGCTGAACTTTTGCAACAATGGCAGCAAGGGCTGGCGACTGCAGACATCAACCGCTACCCGGACCCGGCTGCGAGTGAATTGACGCAGAGACTGGCCGAAGTCATGCAGGTGCCCGAGGGGCAATCACTGGTACTTGGCAATGGTTCCGATGAGCTGATCCAGATGCTGGCAATGGCGATTGCCGGGGAAGGGCGCTCGATTATGTCGTTTGAGCCCGGTTTCGTGATGTACGACATGATCGCGCGTTTTGTCGGGCTCGACTATGTGGGTATTCCACTCGCAGCAGACTTTTCCATCGATATGGACGCCACGCGTGCAGCGATTGAGCAGCACCAGCCAGCGTTAATTTTCATTGCCTATCCAAACAATCCAACGGCAAACCTGTTTGATGCAGAAGCAGTCGAAGAGATTATTGCGCTGGCCCCCGGGCTCGTGGTGGTTGATGAGGCCTATCATCCATTTGCACAAACCAGCTTCATGCCGAAGCTGGCAGAGTATGATCAACTACTGGTAATGCGCACGGTATCGAAGATGGGTCTGGCGGGTTTGCGCCTGGGTTTGCTTTGCGGTAATCCGGAGCTGATCGAGGAGGTCAACAAGATTCGATTGCCGTACAACATCAATGTGCTGACCCAGTACACGGCCAGTTTTATCCTGGATAATGCCGGCTTCCTCGAGGGTCAGGCAGAAATGATTCGCAGTGACCGGGATCACATGCTGAAACAGCTGTCATTATTTGATGAGCTCGAGGTTTATCCGAGTCAGGCTAATTTCATCCTGTTTAAACTCAAGCAGGGCGATGCTACCGACGTCTTCAACAGGCTGCGTGACGCCGGTGTGCTGATTAAAAACATGAGCCCTGCCGGTGGTGTGCTCAGCAACTGTCTCAGGGTGACGATTGGTACGTCTGAAGAAAACCAGGCCTTTATGTCAGCACTTACAAAAGCATTAAGTCGCTAATCATTAGTTATTCGTCTTTTGGCGAACGACGAAAGACCAATGACGAACGACTTTTTTATTGGCTCATGAGTGGTCGTTGTCCCAGGGTAGCAACAGCAGTAAAGCTCTGGCGTTGACGCAGACCATCGATGCGCAGCTGGTCACCGGGTCTACCCGCAGCAATCATATCCAGAATATCCGTGGTGCCAACGATTTCCTTGTTGTTGACATGGGTGATGATATCACCGGGTAGCAGGCCGGCTTTCTGACCGGGTCCGCCGATATCAACACCGGTAATCAGCACTCCCTTGGTATTTTCGATACCAATACTGCTCAGCATTTGTGGTGAAACACTCTGACCTTCCACACCGAGCCAGCCGCGAATGACATAGCCATTCTTAATGATTTGTTGCATTACATCGGTGACGAGGTTTATCGGTATGGCAAAACCTATGCCGGCAAAGTTGCCTGATTCCGTGTAAATCAATGAGTTGATACCAATAATCTCACCACGTGTATTGATCAATGCACCACCCGAGTTGCCGGGATTAATTGCCGCGTCTGTTTGCAGGAAGTTTTCGTATGTGTTCTGGCTGACCTGAGATCGACCGGTCGCGCTGATGATGCCCTGGGTAACGGTCTGACCAATTCTGAAGGGATAGCCGATTGCGAGTACGACATCTCCGATATTGAGTGTATTGATGTCTGCAATTTTTACTTCGGGCAAATTGTCGAGTGCAATCTTGAGTACGGCAATGTCGGTATCAGGATCAGTGCCCACCATTTCAGCCACAGCAGAGCGACCATCATTGAGTATGACGGAAATTCGTTCGGCCTTTGCGATTACATGGTGGTTGGTGATGACATAACCGTCGGTGTTGATTATGACACCGGAGCCCGAACTGCTGAGCGGTTTTGCCTGGGTCAGGTTAGGCAGGTGTTTGCCAAAGATCTGTTCCAGCTCTTTGCGTTCGCTGTCCTGTATCGGGACCTCAACAATACTCTCGACCTGCAGGCTGACCACTGCGGGCGCTGTCATGTTAACAGCATCGGCGAAACTGTCGCGACCTTTGCCAATTAAAGCTAATTGCGAACTCGAGCCGTTGAAATGAAAAGAAATGTACCCCTGGTAATACAGAATAGCGGTACCAACGATAATGCCAATCATTACCCATTTAAGAATGAATTGAATTGCCTTATTTTGCATATCAGTAAAAGTACCGTAACTCTATGTATTAATTAAATAAATTATAATAAATTTGGTTATTGTTTGATATTGGGATAAACTACGCGCGCTTTTTTTGGTCCGCTACTTTCTATAGCGGGCAAACGTTGATTGTAAGCACATGGGCATGGTTTTAGAAGTCGTTGTTCCATGGTTGCAGTCCCCGAATTTATTTACGCGGAGATCAATAAATGTCTACTGACGTTGTAGATCAGGGCAAACGCCGCTTTCTGACAGCCGCAACCTCTGTTGTTGGTGCTGTTGGTGCTGGTTTTGTTGCTGTTCCTTTCGTTGCTTCATGGATGCCGAGTGAGCGTGCCAAAAACGCAGGTGCTCCTGTCGAAGCTGATATTAGCAAGCTGGAAGAAGGTCGCATGATGATCGTTGAATGGCAGAGCAAGCCTGTGTGGATAGTACGCCGTTCACAACAGACGCTGGATAACCTGCCCAAGCTCGATGAAAACCTGCGCGACCCTGCTTCTGAGAATACTGACCAGCAGCCGGGGTATGCACAGAATGCAGAGCGTTCTCGTAAGCCGGAGATCCTGGTACTTATCGGTATCTGTACTCACCTGGGCTGTTCACCGACTTATCGTCCCGACATTGCACCTGCTGACCTGGGTGATGACTGGCTCGGTGGTTTCTTCTGTCCTTGCCACAGTTCAAGGTTCGACATGGCCGGCCGTGTTTACACTGGCGTGCCTGCACCAACAAACCTGGTAGTACCTCCGCATTATTATCTGACTGATACAACCATCCTGGTAGGTGAAGATGGAGGTGCCGCATAATGGGTAAGTTAATCGGATGGATTGATGATCGTTTCCCGCTGATGAAAATGTGGAACGAGCATCTGGCTGAATACTACGCACCGAAAAATTTCAATTTCTGGTATTTCTTTGGTTCACTTGCACTGCTGGTGCTGGTGATACAGATCATCTCGGGTATTTTCCTGGTGATGCACTACAAGCCTGATGCTGAACTGGCATTTGCTTCTGTTGAGTACATCATGCGAGACGTGCCTTATGGCTGGTTGATCCGTTATATCCACTCAACAGGTGCTACCGCGTTCTTCGTCGTGGTTTACCTGCACATGCTGCGTGGTCTGATGTACGGTTCGTACAAGAAGCCACGTGAACTGATCTGGCTGTTTGGTATGTTCATTTACCTGGCGCTGATGGCTGAAGCCTTCATGGGCTACCTGCTGCCATGGGGCCAGATGTCATACTGGGGTGCACAGGTAATTATTTCACTGTTCGGTGCGATTCCGGTAATTGGCGATGACCTGACACTGTGGATTCGCGGTGATTTCGTGATCTCGGATGCAACGCTTAACCGTTTCTTCTCATTGCACGTAATTGCACTACCGCTGGTACTTATCTTCCTGGTGGTTGCGCACATTCTTGCGCTGCACGAGGTTGGTTCGAATAACCCGGATGGCGTTGACATCAAGAAGAACAAGGATGAGAACGGTATTCCGCTGGACGGCATTCCTTTCCATCCTTACTACACCGTAAAAGATATTGTTGGTGTGGTTGTGTTCCTGTTCTTCTTCGCAACCGTAATGTTCTTCTTCCCGGATGGCGGTGGTTACCTGCTCGAGCATGCTAACTTCGTCGCATCTGATCCATTGAAGACACCTGAGCATATTGCACCGGTGTGGTATTTCACACCGTTCTACGCAATCCTGCGCGCAGTCCCTGACAAGCTGCTGGGTGTAGGTGCCATGGGTGCAGCGATTGTATTGCTGTTCTTTATGCCCTGGATTGACCGTTGCAAGGTGAGATCAATCCGTTATCGCTCAAACATCTACAAGATCAACCTGGCTGTGTTCATTGTCAGCTTCGTTGTGCTTGGCTGGCTGGCGATGCAGCATGTGACCGCTACGATCACATTGCTGTCACAGGTATTCTCTTTACTGTATTTCGGCTTCTTCGTGGTGCTGTTTATCACCTCCAAGAATGAAGAAACGAAACCGGTTCCGGATAGGGTTACGACATGAATTATAAAATCATGAAAAAACATTTCCTGACTTTAGTGCTAGCGTTTTTGCCTGCCTTTGCTTTTGCAGTGGGTGGTGGTGCAAAAATTGACCATGCTCCGATTGATATTTCAGATACGGAGTCAATCAAGCGCGGTGCCAAGCACTTTGTTGATTACTGTTTCAGCTGTCACAGCGCCGAGTACATGCGTTACAATCGTATCGCACGTGACACGGGCATGAGCGAAGCTGAACTGCGTGAAAACCTGATTCATACAACCAATGAAAAGGGTGAGCCAACCAAGGTTGGTGAGCTGATGAAGGCTTCCATGTCAGATGAATATGCAAAGCAGGCATTCGGTATCGAAGTGCCAGACCTGACACTGGTCGCGCGTGCACGTGGTGCTGACTGGCTGTATACATACCTGCGTACATTCTATGCAGATCCATACCGTCCGACAGGAATGAACAACCTGGTGTTCCCGGATGTTGGTATGCCACATGTACTGCAGTCGCTGCAGGGTACACAAAAGGCGATTTTCAAGACTGAAACTCGACAGGGTGTCGAAGTTGAGGTGATTGAAGGCCTTGAGATTGCACAGCCGGGCAGCATGACAACCGAAGAATATGACGCGTTTGTAACCGACCTGGTCAACTTCATGGTTTACCTGGCCGAGCCGGTACAGAATGAGCGCCGTAGCCTGGGCTTCAAGGTTCTTATCTTCCTTGCCATATTCTTTGTCTTTGCATATTTGCTTAAGAAAGAATACTGGAAGGACGTTCATTAATTCACTGTAAGTTAGTAACAGACTGAATGTAACCAACCGCAGTGAGTGCGTATATATGAATCTATATTCAACAGCTACATCTATCTATTGCCACAGAACAAGGATCGTTCTGGCCGAAAAGGACATTGCTCACGAAGCAATCATTGTTGATCCGAAGAAACTTCCTGAAGATCTCATTGATCTGAATCCGTATAGCAGCCTGCCAACACTTGTTGACCGTGATCTTGTTCTTTATAACTCACGTGTCATCATGGAGTACCTGGAAGAGCGTTTTCCGCATCCGCCGTTAATGCCGGTCGGTCCTGTAGCAAGAGCACAAACAAGGCTCGCTCTGTTCCGTGTAGAAAATGACTGGTATCCACTGGTCGATATCATCGAGACAAAAGGCGAAAAAGCAGCTGCTACTGCACGCAAGGAACTCATGGAAAGTATTGCTGCATCAGCCGATGTGTTCTCGGCGCTGCCATATTTTCTTAGCGAAGAGTTTACTCTCGTCGATGCAAGTATCGCACCAGTACTGTGGCGCTTGCCGCATTACGGTATCGAATTGCCCAAGGCGGCCAAGTCTGTGCTGACTTATGCGGACCGTGTTTTCGAAAGGGAAGGGTTTCAATTAAGCCTGACCGAAGGCGAACGCGAACTACGCCTTTAGCAGAAAAGAACCCAGCGCTTTCATCCTGCGTTGGAAATTATCTCAAAATGCGGGGCCGTGAAGCGGCAAACTGCGTGTACGCTCCGCTTTCTCGATAATTTCCGCCTTGACTGAAAACACTGGGATTCTTCTCTTGATATTGTGTGGTCAGATAAAACACTCAGAAAATTTAGCCGAAAAGCAGAGCTCTGCGTAATTCTGCTTCTTAGGCTAGAATATTCACTATGACTTCCAGTCGACCTTATCTTGTGCGTGCCATGTATCAATGGATTGTTGATAACGGCATGACCCCCCACTTACTCGTTAATGCGGAAGCAGAAGGCTGCATGGTGCCTGCGGGCCATATTAATGATGGCAAGATCGTGCTTAATATTGCACCGATGGCTGTACAGAGCCTGATGCTGGGTGATGAAGAGGTCACTTTCAGTGCGCGCTTCGGTGGTAAGGCTGAAGCGATCATGGTGCCGGTTAATGCCATACTTGCAGTATATGCGCGTGAAAATGGCCAGGGCATGATGTTCTCGGAAGATGATCAGGCTGAGGCTTCGCCCGGTGCAGCGAGTGGTGGCGAAGACCCGGATCTCGAGCCGGATCCGGATAAACCGCGTCCAACGCTGCGTGTCGTCAAATAACAGCGAGTTATAAGTTAAAAGTTATTTGTGCGCC
This sequence comes from Gammaproteobacteria bacterium, assembly GCA_029287435.1. Classification (GTDB taxonomy): domain Bacteria; phylum Pseudomonadota; class Gammaproteobacteria; order SZUA-229; family SZUA-229; genus JABDQW01. Next base: position 12,145 of record JARFRD010000012.1, on the reverse strand, counting down.
TTGCACACCAGAATTATTTTCAACTTAAAACTTTCAACTTGAAACTGATAACTCTACTGTCCAAGTAACTGGTGATCAACCAGGTCGCACATACAGTGGATGGCGAGAAGATGTACTTCCTGGATGCGTGCAGTTGAATCTGACGGTACGCGTATTTCAACATCATTGGCAGAAAGTAGTGGTGCCATGTCGCCACCCTGTTTGCCGCTGAGTGCAATCACCATCATATCGCGCTCATGCGCTGCTTCAACCGCACGATTTACATTTGCTGAGTTTCCGCTGGTACTGATAGCGAGCAGAATGTCACCCTGTTGTCCGAGTGCACTAACCTGCTTGGAAAAAATCTGTTCATAGCTGTAATCATTGGCTATCGATGTCAGTGTAGAGCTGTCAGTCGTGAGCGCAATCGCTGGCAGGCCCGGTCTTTCCATTTCAAAACGGTTTAACATTTCAGAAGAGAAGTGCTGTGCATCGCCCGCAGAACCACCGTTTCCGCATGACAGAACCTTGCCGCCGCTGAGCAGGCATTGCGTTATCATCTGGGCGGCTTTCGCAAGCGGCTGGGCCAACATGTCTGCAGCCATCTGCTTGGTATTGATGCTGTCCTGAAAGTTCTGGTTGATGCGCTGTATTAGGTCCATAACCTTATTCTTCAAAATGCGTTTTTGATCCAGTCAAAAGTATAACCATCTGACTGGTTATTCTGAATCTTTTTTGTCATGGCAACAACATCGAAGCGGCCATTGCTCAATGAAGTCTCCTGTTGCAGGTATTGTTCTGCTGTGGCGTGTAACTTCTGCTGTTTACTGCGGGTAATACTTTCAATAGCGCCGCCGAATGCATCGTTTTTACGGTAGCGTACTTCGACGAAGACGACAGTGTCGTTGTCCTGCATGACCAGGTCAATTTCACCTCGCCGGCTGTGGTAGTTTTTTGTCAGCAGCTTCAGGCCCTGTTGTCGCAGGTAATGACAACAGGCGGACTCTGCATCAATGCCGCGCTCACGACTTTTCAGCATGGTTCCCGGGTGTTGGTGCAGGTCTGAGGCTGAGGTCGATGTAAACAGGGATGCCTTTTTTGAATTTTGCCCAGAGTAATTCACGGTGAAGGCGGTTGTTCTCATCCAGCGAGATATTTCCGGTTTCTCCCGGGAAACGGGCGTAATCATACGACTCGAGATAGGAAAGGTTTTGAATCAGTTGATAGGCATCAATACCCAGGGCGAACAGACGTGTGTAAGCACGCTGGTCTTTCCAGGTGGTGTTGAAGCCTGCTTTCAACGGGCTGTTTGTTGTCAATGTCCACGGTAAATCACAGAAAGTTACCCCGTTCAGATCGCGGTCAGCGGCTTTATCAATGTGCCCGCTATATACATGAGAAGTGGCATATACCGGGAGTTCGCCGGCACGATAGAACTTCAGTGCAGGCACGATACCGCGTGCTGAGCGGTGGGTTGCTGCGAGAAAAATCATGTCTATATCCTGGCGTCGGTGAGGTTCAAACTCGAGTTTCGTGCCAAGAATGCGTTGCAGGTCCTGATGACGGGCCTGGCTTTCGTCGAGATTCAGTAACAGCCTTAATGGGCGTGAATAGTCATCCACATTGGTCGGGTATTGCTGCACGGTTAGTACACGGCCGCCCAGTTCTTCATAGCGTTTCTTGAAAGCATCATGCAAGCGACGTCCCCAGTCACTGTTAGGCACAAGTACGGCCGCGTTCATATGGTTATCACGAATAGCGAGTTCGGCAGCCTGTGCGGCTTCATCTTCCGGTAGCAGACCAAACTGGTACAGGTTGTCAGTGCGAATCCGCGGATTCTCGGCATAGTTCAGCGTGAGCATGGGTATATCTATGATGCTTTTGTCGGCAAGCTGGTTAATGCTGTCTTTATCGAGCGGGCCGATGATGAAGTTGGCGCCATCGAGAGAGGCTTTCTGGTACAGGTCATCGACAGTGGAATCAGCTGCGCTGGTGTCATAAAAGCGCAACGATGGCTTGTCGACGCGTGAGTCAGCGTACCAGGCGCTGAGTATGCCACCCTGGATCGCGTCAGCTACATTTTTGTAGGTGCCCTGCATGGGCAACAGGATCGCAATGCTTGCAGAAGGGATGTAATTGCTCTGGTACTCGTTTAACAGTGTATCGATGAATGCATTGCTGACCGGGTGTTCTGGATAACGCATACCCCAGTCAAGAATCTGGTCCTGCATGCGGCTCATGTTGATCTGTGCATTTCTGAGAATGCCGGCGAGCTCAATCCAGCCTTTGACTGACTGGCTGTCATCCGGCTGCTTATGCATGCTCACGGTCGGGGTGCGTTGCAGAGCTGCCCAGATGGCTTCATGGTTTTGTTCTCGTGCCTCTTGTGTTTCCAGATGCCGGTCTAGTGTATCTCTGATGCGTACAGCCTCGAGGGGGCGACCCAGTGCAAGCCTGGCATCTGCATCAATTTCGCGAGCGTCAATATACTGATCAAGCGGAAGCTCGTTCAGTTCGGGTAGCAGTTCGAGAGCCTGCCTCGGGTTTTCGTTGGCAAGCGCGATCTTGGCAGCAAGCAGGTTGATCTGGTTCTGGCGGCTTCTGGCGAGTGAAGCAGAATCCAGGTTTTGCAACTGGCTTTGGGCCTGGCTGAGGTCGCCGCGTTGATACAGAAGCTCGGCAGCCTTCAGCAGGTATTGTTCGCGCTGTTTACCTGTGCTTTCGGTGGCAAGGCCGATGTAATGTTCGGCGGTTAATTCGTCCCCGGCATCCACCGGATCCGTTGGCTGATTGCGCACGGCATCGGTGATCATATCGTCGACGCTCTTGTCCTGACCGGGTGTGGTACAGGCGCTAATCAGGATCAAACAGCTAAGAAAAAAGAGGGGCCTTGAAGAATTCAAAATTTCAGTCTGGACAAATTAATCAATAAGTTAGAGTATATGGGCCTCGGCCTGCGTGTATTCTACAACAGCCCGCCTGCCTTACGGGCAGAAAGTACAATTCTCGGGACAAAATGTGTCAACTCAAGCAGATAACTCATCAGCGCTTTACCTGGTCGCTACACCTATAGGCAATCTTGGGGATATAAGTTCCCGCGCCCTGGATGTTTTGCAGTCGGTGAATGTCGTCGCCGCTGAAGATACACGGCACAGCCGACACCTGTTGCAGCATTTTGCAATCAACACACGCCTGATCGCTTACCATGAGCATAACGAAGAGCAACAGACGCCGGTTTTACTCAAGATGCTGGCTGAAGGAGAATCAATCGCGCTGGTTTCAGATGCAGGTACACCCCTGGTTAGTGATCCGGGCTACCGCCTGGTGAGCGCGGCCCTGGAGCGTGGTGTTCGCGTGATACCGATACCCGGTGCCTGTGCAGCAATTGCGGCATTGAGTGCATCAGGGTTGCCCACAGACCGCTTTGTATTTGAAGGTTTTTTACCGGCAAAGCAGGGAGCAAGAGTGCGACACCTGGATTCACTTAAAGATGAACAACGTACCCTGGTGTTCTATGAATCCTGTCATCGTATTGTTTTGAGCCTGAAAGATATGGTTTCTGTATTTGGTAGCGAACGACAGGCGGTGTTGGCTCGAGAGTTAACTAAAACATTTGAAACCATCAGGAAATATAGTCTTGGTGAACTCGCTGACTGGGTTGAGCAGGACAGTAATCAGCAAAAAGGCGAAATTGTGTTGCTGGTTGAAGGCGCAGAAACATCGAATGAAGGCGATGCAATGTTGCTGGCAAAATTGCTGCCGGCCCTGGTAAAAGAATTGCCCGTAAAACAGGCAGCAAAGATCGCATCACAGGTAACGGGTGTAAACAAGAATAAACTGTATAAACAGGCATTGAAGCTAAAGAGTAACAGTAAATGAGTAGATGGATTTTAATCGTTAGTTTCTATCTACTGCTAACACCGCTCAGTTATGCAGAAAACGATAAAGCGTTTTTCTGGCAAGTGGAGTCGGAATCGGCCACGGTTTACCTGCTTGGTTCAATTCATTATGCGGACCCCGGCTTTTATCCTTTGAGACCGGCGATTGAGAAGGCATTCGAAGCATCAGATAAGCTTGTGGTAGAGATCGCAATTGATGAAGCCATGGCAAAAACCTACCAGGATCTGATTAATGAACAAGGTACGTATCCGGGTAAAGAAACTATTGAACAACACGTGTCTGCCGAAACCTATCAAAGCCTGCTTCATCACCTGGAATTGCTGGGGCTACCACTGGAATATGTAAACCGTCATAAACCCGGCATTATTGTACTCACCCTGACTTCGGTGCAGTTGCTGAAAATGGGCTTTATGCCCGAGATGGGTATCGATCTTTATTTTCTGAAACGCGCGCGTCAGAACAAAGATATTATAGAACTGGAAACCATCGAACAGCAGATAGATATTTTTTTGAGCATTCCTGACGGCGACCTGCTGTTGCGGGAAACGCTACATTCGCTTGAGCAGGCGGATATACTCATGGCTGATATTGTGCGCAGCTGGAAACTTGGTGACATGGTACTGCTCGAGAAGATACTGTTCGAGGATACCTTGAGCCAATATCCTTCATATGAAGATATTTACGATCGTCTATTCTACGAACGTAATGAAAATATGAGTCAGCGCATCAGGGAATTACTGCAGGAAAAAGGCAGCTATTTTGTTGTCATTGGTGCCGGACATTTTGTTGGGGAAAAAGGCATACTCCGTTTGCTGGAAGATTCCGGTTATGACGTTAAACGCCTGTGATACCTGATGGTATATCGAGAACAGATTCGCTCACCTGATTTCAATCAGGCTTACCGTGCGATGCCAGTATCAGTAAAAATAACGACTATGAATAATTATAGGTAAGGATTTGTACCATGTCTTATGACAATTTAACTGTTGCAGCAATAGCTGTGGTTGTGGTCATTATTGTTGTTGTGATTCTGTTAGCCAGAAGCCAGAGTTCGACAGAATTGAAGATGCGCAAACTGGTGCGTAATCTCGCAATGATGCAATCCAGCGAAGAAGCCAAAGAAATCTGCCGGGAGATACGTTCTAAATACCCGGACATGTGTGTTGGGCTGGATTTTACGCTGAAGGAAGAGTCTGGAAACGTCAGCATTGATGAGTGGAATTCTGATAAACAGAAGCCGAATGCCTAGTTCTGTTAGCTGACTAATCAGTCATAAAGAAAATGCCCCCTGTTAACAGGGGGCAATCAAATATACAAAGCTATGGATTTTATGCATTTAGCTGTAATGCGCTAAAGACCCAGTTTCTTTTCCAGGTAGTGAATGTTGGTACCACCTGCCTGGAATGCCGAGTCGGCAAGAATATCGCGATGTAAATCAATATTGGTGCGAATGCCCTTGATATCGATCTCTGACAACGCACCCTGCATACGTGCAATCGCAACTTCACGGTTACAGCCATACGCAATCAGCTTGCCGATCATTGAGTCATAATGCGGTGGTACGGTATAGCCGCCGTAAATGTGTGTATCGATACGAATGCCGGGGCCACCGGGTGGGTGGTAACGATCAATCTTGCCGGGTGAGGGCATGAAGGTTTTGGCATCTTCTGCATTGATACGACACTCAATGGCATGTCCGCGGATTTCGATATCACTTTGTTTAATGTTAAGTGGTTCGCCCGAGGCGATACGCAATTGTTCTTTAATGATGTCAACACCCGTTATCATTTCTGTGACGGGGTGCTCTACCTGTACACGGGTATTCATTTCGATGAAGTAAAACTCACCGTCCTGGAACAGGAATTCAAAGGTGCCAGCACCACGGTAGTTCAGCTGGATGCAGGCATCGACACAGCGTTGACCAATTTGAGCGCGCATTTCTTCAGTAATGCCAGGCGCGGGTGCTTCTTCAACAACTTTCTGATGGCGACGCTGCATCGAGCAATCGCGTTCACCCAGGTGTATGGCATTACCCTGGCCATCAGATAGTATCTGGATTTCAATATGGCGAGGTGTCTCGAGGAATTTCTCCATGTACACCATATCATTACCAAAATTGGCGCCAGCTTCCTGCTTGGTTAATGCAATTGAGTTAAGCAAGGTAGCCTCGGAGTGTACGACGCGCATACCGCGACCACCGCCACCGCCTGCGGCCTTGATAATAATCGGGTAACCAATTTTTTCAGCCAGCTTGATATTGGTTTCGCTGTCATCACCGAGTGGGCCGTCAGATCCTGGTACACAGGGTACGCCGGCTTTTTTCATCGCCCGGATAGCTTCTACCTTGTCACCCATGGTGCGAATTGATTCAGGCGTAGGGCCAATAAATACAAAGCCGCTGTCTTCAACGCGTTCAGCAAAATCAGCATTCTCGGAGAGAAATCCATATCCTGGATGAATGCCTACAGCATCAGTTAATTCGGCAGCGCTGATAATCGCAGGTACGTTCAGGTAACTTTGATCGGAAGGTGCAGGTCCTATGCAGACAGATTCATCAGCCAGGCGCACATGTTTAAGCTCACGGTCTGCTTCGGAATGAACGGCAACGGTTTTGATACCGAGTTCACGACAGGCCCGCAGGATTCGTAGCGCAATTTCGCCACGATTTGCGATAACGACTTTATCTAACATAACTGGACCAGTTACTCGATGATAATCAGGGGCTGACCGAATTCAACGGGTTGCGCATTGTCGACCAGTACAGCTTTAACGGTACCGGAGGCATCGGCTTCAATCTGGTTAAGAATTTTCATGGCCTCAATAATACACACAGTATCGCCTTCATTAACGCTGTCGCCAACGCTGACGAAGGGTTTTGCACCCGGAGAAGGTGCGCTGTAGTAAGTGCCGACCATTGGAGAAGTCACGGCATGACCACTTGGTACGTTGTCGCCTCCGCCTTCTTCGGCAGCTGCATCCGCCGGGGCGGCTGGAGCAGCAGCTGGTGCAGGTGCAGCCGCTGGTGCTGGCATGTAACTTATCGGAGCAGCGCTGCCGGTCGGATGCTTCGAGATGCGCACCGATTCTTCACCCTCGTTGATTTCAAGTTCTGAAATGCCGGATTCTTCCAGCAGTTCGATTAATTTTTTTACTTTGCGTATATCCATCAGGATCAACCTTTTTGTAAATGTTGTAAGGCGGCTTGCAGCGCAAGCTCATACCCGAGAGCACCGAGACCTGAAATGGTGCCCATTGCAATATCAGAAAAATAAGAATGTTCACGAAATGCTTCACGTGCATGTACGTTGGATAAATGCACTTCTATAAACGGAATATTGACGCCACTGATGGCATCGCGAAGCGCGACACTGGTGTGGGTAAATGCCGCCGGGTTAATGATGATGAAGCGAACTCCGTCTTTTCCGGCTTTGTGAACATATTCAATCAGTTCAACTTCGGCATTGCTTTGTACCGATTCAAGACTGAAACCGGCATCCCTGGCCTGGTCTGCGAGGCGCTGATTAATGCTGTCCAGGGTGTCGGTACCGTAATGCTCCGGTTCCCGGGTGCCAAGCAAGTTCAGGTTTGGGCCATTAATTATGAGCAGATCAGCCATTTATAATATTTTTATTCAGCTGCAGAAGTTATACATGCGATTGTGCATAAAATCGGAGTATTTGTCTACTTCTTCGGTGAAATGGTAGCGAAAATGCAATATTTCGATAAGCGTCTGATTTATTAACCTATATCCAGGTCTTTAAGTATGGCTTTCAGGCGGGATTTACTGAGTTCACCGGTAAACGTGTGGGTAATTGTGCCGGATTGGTCGATAATTGCGCTGAACGGGAGGGCTCCCATGCTATTACCATAGCGTCTTGCCAGTTCGATGGCTTCCATTTCACCAGCCATCACCGGGTAGTTCATGCCCATCTCTTCGGCAAAGTGTTTTACATCTTCCTCGTTTTCAACAGCAACGCCGACAATCTGGAATCCGTTGTCGGCGAATTCTTCCTGCACTTCGATAAAGTCCGGTATTTCCTTGAGACAGGGTGGGCACCAGGTGGCCCAGAAATTCAGCAGGATTACCTGGCCATCAAAGTCCTTGATATTACGCAGCTGACCATGGATATCGATCATGGCGAATTCCGGTCGCTTGGTGCCGATCACCTCCGACTGTTGTTGTCGTGGCATGGGTGTATCAGACGAGATCATTTGCTGCAGGCCATAACCAGCTGCGGCGGCCACAACCATCGCAATGATGAAAATAGCTGTGTTTTTCATTGGGCTTTGGGTGATAACGGAGTGATTATTTCAAAGCGCGCCTAACTTGCTGTGCAAATTCATCAGCAGGCACAAATCCGACAACACGAAAATTCTTGCGCTCTTTTCCGTCAGTGTCAAAGAACATAATTGAAGGTGGGCCGATAATACCGAAGCGCTTGTAAAGTGCCTTGTCTTTTTCATCATTAGGGGTGACATCAGCCTGCAACAGGACCGTGTCTGCAAGCGCGGCCTGAACCGCAGGATCAGTAAAAGTAAAGGCCTCCATTTCCTTGCAGGAAATACACCAGTCGGCATAGAAATCCAGCATTACGGTTTTACCCCTGGCTTTGGCTTCTGCCAGTGCAGCATCGAGACCTTCAACACCCTTGATTTGCTTGAACGGCAAATGCGAGGTCTGTTCATGCTGTGTGCCACCACCTAGCGAAAGCCCCTTGAGTGGATTGAAGACATCGCGACCACCGGCAGCCAGTCCGATGATTAACACGATGCCGTAGACCAGTAATAACAGGCCCGTACCTTTCCAGAGTTTGCGCCAGCCAGATGCGCCTTCGGCTAAGCTGTCGATAGCGCCCATATAAACAGCCGAAACGATAAGCAGTGCTGCCCACAGCGCCATGGTCAACGCCGCCGGTGCTACACGCTCGAGCATCCAGATACCCAGTGCCAGCAACAGCACGCCAAACACGGCTTTAACTGCATCCATCCAGGGACCGGCTTTTGGTAATACCTTGCCGGCCGATGCGCCAATGGCGAGCAGCGGTGCGCCCATGCCCATACTCAGCGAGAACAGGGCCAGTCCACCGAGGACTGCATCACCGGTTTCGGCGATATATATCAACGCACCGACCAGGGGGGCAGTAACACAGGGACCGACGATGAGTGCCGAGAGCAGTCCCATGATCGCCACACCCGCAAGTGTACCGCCTTGCTGGCTGTTGCTGATTTCGGTTAGCTTGCTCTGGATTGAAGCGGGCATCTGCAGTTCATAGAAACCGAACATGGAGAAAGAAAGCGCAATGAAAATGGCAACAAAGGCACTGATGATCCACGGATTCTGGAACCATGCCTGTATATTCTCACCAGACAGGCCGACCAGGATACCGACCACGGTATAGGTCAGTGCCATGGCGAGGACATAAACCAGCGACAGCATGAAAGAGCTTCTTACAGTCTGGTTTTCACCCTGACCAACAATGATGCCCATGAGGATCGGTATCATCGGGAATACGCAGGGGGTAAGCGCAAGCAGCAAGCCGGCGCCGAAAAACACCAGCAAGGTAATCCATGTATCACCCTGTTTCAGCGTGTTGGCAATCTGGTCCTGCTCGGAAACCGTTTGCTGCGTTGCTGTATCGCCACTGTCAGCTGCTGCCGATGCAATCACTACCGGCAGGCGCACGCTGATATCGCGCGATTGCGGTGGATAACAGATGCCGGAGATTTCTGAGCAACCCTGGTATTTGACCTTGAAAGTAACCTGTTTGCCCCCATCTTCATTAGAGAAGGGCAATGCAACTTCGGCATCATGATGATACACGAATAGCATCTTGTTAAAGATGGGATCGTATTTTTCTTCACCCGGAGTCAGCTGAAGCGGGAACGTATTCAGTGACTTGTCGTCAGAGATAATATCCATCTTGTTACGGTAGAGGTAATGGCCATCGGCAATAACCCAACGCGCGACAAAACGGTCGTCCTCGATACCGGTTTCAAGTTTGAAAGCATCATCGACTTCCAGGATGTCATCATCGCCTCCCAGGCCCAGGTCGCTGAACAGATCATCGGCAGCGTGCGCAGCGGGTAGCGCCGCAAGAGTAAGAAAGGCAAGGAGTAAAGCCAGCAGTTTTTTAGACATAGGATTCGTTTTGTGTGATCGTGACAGATATTATGGATCATTAGACTCAATTATGCTGTACGGTTCAGACAGTCAGTGATTCTGTAACCGTCGGCATCAGAACGCGAATATTAACAACTGAATTATTAAAGTGAAATCATAATGTTACGAAATTGGCCCATTCTTTTTATCGTGGTACCTCTGGTTGAGTTGTACCTGATTATCGAAATTGGCAGCATGATCGGCGCCCTGTGGACCGTATTGCTGGTTGTACTCACCGCGGTTATCGGCGTGAGCCTGCTGCGAATTCAGGGTTTGAGCACGCTGAACCGGGCGCGTAACAGCATGGCAATGGGTACCATGCCAGCGATGGAGATGATGGAAGGCATGGCACTTGCTGTCGGCGGAGCCCTGTTGATCACACCCGGATTCATCACCGATACGCTTGGTTTTTTGTGCCTGATTCCGGCTACACGCCGGGCCATGATTCGATACCTGATGGCGCGCTCGGTCATGGTTGGGTCGACCTATAACAGCCAGAATTATCGCCACCACCCGCACCAGGGCGGGCCTTCGCAAGGTGGCTCCCGCTCCGGTGGGCGCACCATCGAGGGTGAATTTCAACGCAAAGACAAGTACTGATCCATGCTTGTAATGACCGGAGTGATTGTCTCGCCAGATATTTTTCGCTGCTGGCCCTTGTAAACCCGAAACCTGTCCCCATTTTTAGCAACACTCAGGAGAATAGGCCCGAGAATGCCTTGACTCTGGTACTTTCGTCATTATTATTAGCACTCACTTAGTTAGAGTGCTAATCATCAAGAGGATTAAAATCAATGAATATACGTCCGTTACACGACCGTGTTGTGGTCAAACGTATGGAAGAAGAGCGCACCAGCGCCGGTGGCATCGTCATTCCTGATTCTGCAGCTGAAAAGCCACAGAAAGGTGAAGTTGTTGCAGTTGGCAATGGCAAGGTAACTGACAGCGGCGAAGTTCGCGCACTGGATGTCAAAGTAGGCGATCAGATTCTGTTCGGCAAGTACTCAGGTACTGAGATCAAGGTCGACGGTGAAGATGTCCTGATCATGAAAGAAGAAGACATCCTGGGTGTACTGGCTGCCTGAGGCAAGTGCTCCACAATACATAGAAGAGAGTTTTAAAGAGGAAATATAATATGTCAGCAAAAGACGTAAAATTTAGTGATGACGCGCGTACTCGCATGATTAGCGGCGTCAACACACTGGCCAATGCGGTCAAGGTAACTCTGGGCCCTAAAGGTCGTAACGTTGTACTGGAAAAAGCATTCGGTGCGCCGACTGTTACCAAAGACGGTGTCTCCGTTGCTAAAGAAATCGAACTGGAAGACAAGTTCGAAAACATGGGCGCACAGATGGTGAAAGAAGTTTCTTCGCAGACTTCTGATGTCGCCGGTGACGGTACAACCACTGCAACGGTACTGGCACAGGGTATCGTACGTGAAGGCATGAAATCTGTTTCTGCCGGTATGAACCCGATGGACCTGAAGCGTGGTATCGACAAGGCTGTACACGCCGCTGTTGAATCTCTGCAGGGTATGTCAAAGCCATGTGACAGCAATGAAGCTATAGCACAGGTCGGTACAATCTCAGCCAACTCTGACACTACCGTCGGAAACATTATTGCCGAAGCTATGGACAAGGTTGGTAAAGAAGGTGTTATCACTGTTGAAGAAGGTACTTCACTGGAAGACGAGCTGGATATCGTTGAAGGTATGCAGTTTGACCGTGGTTACCTTTCACCTTACTTCATCAACAACCAGGACAACATGAGTGCTGAACTCGAAGATCCTTACATTCTGTTGTTCGACAAGAAGATTTCAAACATCCGTGACCTGCTTCCAATCCTGGAAGGTGTTGCCAAAGCAGGCAAGCCATTACTGATCATTGCTGAAGACATCGAAGGCGAAGCCCTGGCTACCCTGGTTGTTAACAGCATGCGTGGCATCGTCAAGGTTGCAGCGGTTAAGGCACCGGGCTTCGGTGATCGCCGCAAAGCCATGCTGGAGGACCTCGCAGTGCTTACCGGCGCTACGGTTATTTCAGAAGAAGTTGGTCTTTCACTTGAAAAAGCCACACTGGATGACCTGGGTAATGCCAAGCGTATAAC
>JARFRD010000214.1 GCA_029287435.1 Gammaproteobacteria bacterium | reverse complement strand
AGTGATGAATTAGGCCAAGTCGACGTTATGGTTGCCGGCTAGACAACCGCCAGTCATGCTCAGAAAGCGAACGACATGGCCTGGCCGGTCAGAAAAATCATGTTTCTTCGGTTTGATCGCAATGGCTTCGATAATCGCTTGTTTGAGACCATCGTCACTAATGCCCTGTCTGAGTAAAGGACGCAGTTCATACTTGTGATTCTGACCCAGACACAGGTAGAGCGTGCCATCGACGGACAGGCGTACACGGTTACAAGTCTCGCAGAAATGCTGTGATATCGGGGTGATGAAGCCAATACGGAGATTTGTATCTTTTACCTGGACATAGCGTGCCGGGCCACCGCCAGGCATGACACCCGGTATCAGATCGAAGAATTGACCCAGTTGCTGCTTTACCTGCTGTAGATTCAGGTAATGACCACTTGCAGCAGTGCCTGTTTCACCAACTGGCATGGTTTCAATGAAGCGCAAGGTGAAATCATGCTCGAGGCAGAAATTGACCATGTTTTCGAACTCATCATCATTGATGCCTTTCATGGCGACCATATTGATCTTGATTGGTGCGAGTCCTGATGCTTTTGCAGCCATAAGGCCGTCGAGTACAGGTTGCAGTTTCCCACCTGTGATAGAGGTAAATCGTTCTGCTTTTAATGTATCCAGGCTGACGTTGATTCTTGAAATGCCTGCATCGCTTAATGCCTGTGCCTGTTTAGCAAGTAAGACTGCATTGGTGCTCAAGGACAGATCATTAATGCCGGAAATCTGCGCAAGTTTGTTTGCGAGCACAGGAAGATCCTTACGTACCAGCGGTTCACCACCTGTAATGCGTACCTTGGCAACGCCGAGATCGGCAAAAGCGCCAATGACGCGTTCGATTTCATCAAAGGTCAACCAGTGGGCTGGTTGCTCAAAATCCTTGAAGTGTTCGGGCAGGCAATAAAAACAGCGCAGGTTACACTTATCAGTGACGGACAAGCGTACATATTCAATCCTGCGATTGAATGGATCGACCAGTTCGTTCTGACTGGTGTTAGTCTGTGTTCCAGAGAAATCCATCTAAGCTTAAATCAATCCTGACCGTTACCTGTTGTTCGTGCTAGCTATAACGGCTCAATTTAACCATGACTCAAGTTAATTGGAAAACTGCCACATCTGGGTAGTTTTCTGAGATATTCTGACTTTTTCACGCCTGTCTGGCTTTATGTGAGATTGTGTTAATGAAATAATGCGGCTTTCGATAGTGATAATAACCCTATAAATTAAACAACTATGAGCGAACGCGAATTAATCCCCGTCAACGTTGCGGTCATGACGGTATCTGATAGCAGAACGGAAGAAACTGACACTTCTGGTGCTGCACTGGTCGACAGGCTGACTGAAGCTGGCCACAAACTGGCAGAGAAATGCATCGTGCCCGATGATATCTACAGATTGCGTGAGCTGATGTCGCGCTGGATTGCAAACGATGAAATCAATGCCGTCATCACCACCGGCGGCACCGGCATGACCGGACGCGATATTACACCGGAAGCTGTGCGGCCTTTACTGGATAAGGAAATTGAAGGGATCGGTGAACTGTTTCGCCTGGTTTCGTACGAAGAGATAGGTACATCCACCGTGGCATCGCGTGCGTTTGGTGGTGTCGCGAATGGTACGTTTGTTTTTTGTCTGCCTGGATCAACCGGTGCGTGCAGAACAGGATGGGATAAAATCATCGGGCCGCAGCTCGATTACCGCAACAAGCCATGCAATATGGTTGAGTTAATGCCGCGATTACTTGAAAAGTAATCATGCAAAAAATAATTTATATACACCTGCCTATAACATGAACGACAACTGTGCGTCTCCCGGATTAATCAGTGTTGATGATGCGATCACGCGTATACTTGATGCAGCAACGCCTTTGCTGTCGGTTGAGACAGTTAACATCGAGAGTGCACTGGGCCGTGTTCTGGCGGAAGACATCACGTCTTCCATCAATGTACCCGGTTATGATAATTCTGCGATGGACGGTTATGTTGTTAACAGCAAGGATTGTCAGCAGCGGGGCATGACATTAGCTGTTTCGCAGCGTATTCCGGCTGGAACAACCGGCGATCCATTGGAAGCAGGTACTGCCGCGAGAATTTTTACCGGAGCGCCGGTGCCGGAAAATGCTAACGCGGTAGTCATGCAGGAGCTCTGTGAACAACAGGGTAACAATGTTGTTATCAATACGATTGTTAAGGCTGGTGAAAATGTAAGACGTGCCGGAGAAGACATAGCCAGGGATGCGGTTGTGCTGGATTCAGGCACACGCCTGCGGCCGCAGGATATGGGGCTGCTTGCATCTGTTGGTGTTGCTCAGGTCAATGTTTACCGCAAGCTCAAGGTAGCAACTTTTTTTACCGGTGATGAGATCGTTGAGCCGGGTAACGAACTGGCGTCGGGTCAAATATATAACTCGAATCAGTATACCCTTGCCGGCCTGTTGCAATCGGTGGGTTGCGATGTTGTCAATTACGGTATCGTACCCGATACACTCGAAGCTACATTAGCTGTGATGAGTGAGGCTGCTTCGAATGCTGACCTGGTATTGACCAGTGGTGG
>JARFRD010000164.1 GCA_029287435.1 Gammaproteobacteria bacterium | reverse complement strand
ATCGACGAAGTCGCTGATGTCGTCGACGTGATGCAGACGCCCGCGTTTTTGTGCCGGCAAACAAACTTCATACTTAACGTGGCATCTGCCGGCAAGCCGGTAAACATCAAGAAAGGCCAGTTCCTGGCGCCATGGGATATGAAAAACGTGGTGGATAAAGCCAAATCAACCGGTAATGATCAGATCATGGTCTGCGAGCGCGGCGTCTCATTCGGTTATAACAACCTGGTATCGGATATGCGCTCACTCGCAGTCATGCGGGAAACGGGTTGTCCGGTTGTGTTCGATGCCACGCATTCGGTACAGCTGCCTGGCGGGCAGGGCACTTCTTCTGGCGGTCAGAGAGAACATGTGCCGGTGCTGGCCAGGGCTGCCGTTGCAGCCGGCGTATCCGGACTATTCATGGAAACTCACCCTGATCCGGCGAAAGCCCTGAGTGATGGCCCCAATGCCTGGCCACTTGATCGCATGGAATCTTTGCTGAAAACCCTCATATCTCTCGACAACGTAGTAAAATCAGACATATTTGAAGAAGCTCGCTAGTCAGGCCTTCCAATCCAGAATTACTAATTCTTTTTATACAAGGTAAGTCATGTCAAACATTGTAAATATTCATGCGCGTGAAATCCTGGACTCACGTGGTAATCCTACGGTTGAAGCAGAAGTTACACTGGAAAGCGGAGTAACCGGTCGCGCAGCCGTACCGTCCGGTGCCTCGACCGGTGAGCGCGAAGCACTCGAGTTGCGAGATGGTGACAAGGATCGCTATATGGGCAAGGGTGTTACCCAGGCTGTGTCCAACGTTAACACTGAAATCAAAAACGCACTGATGGGTATGGATGCACAAAGTCAGAACACTATCGACAAAACAATGATAGAGCTGGATGGCACTGATACCAAGGAACGACTTGGTGCAAATGCAATCCTCGCCGTATCGCTGGCGAATGCACACGCAGCTGCGCTTGAGAACAAACAACCACTGTACGTAAATCTGGGCGAAGACGAATACACCATGCCGGTACCCATGATGAACATCATTAATGGCGGTGAGCATGCCGACAACAGTGTCGATCTGCAGGAATTCATGATTCTTCCTGTTGGCGCACCAAGCTTCAAGGAAGCACTGCGTTATGGCACCGAAGTCTTCCATACCTTGAAAAAAGTTCTGCACGCCCGCGGCATGAATACGGCAGTCGGTGATGAAGGTGGTTTTGCACCAGACCTGTCTTCAAACGAAGAAGCCATCGAAGTGATACTTGAAGCTATTTCAACAGCAGGTTATGAGGCAGGTAAAGATATTTACCTCGGTCTCGATGTTGCCAGTTCGGAGTTCTACAAAGATGGCATTTATACACTCGCCTCTGAAGGCAAGGCATTCAATTCATCGGAATTTACCGACTATCTCGCTGACTGGGTCGAAAAGTATCCAATCATCACCATCGAAGATGGCATGGCTGAAAATGACTGGGATGGCTGGGCAATCCTGACCGAACGTCTCGGTGACAAGGTTCAGCTGGTGGGCGACGATCTGTTTGTTACCAATACCTCTATCTTCAAGGAAGGTATTGACAAAGCTATCGCTAACTCGATTCTGATCAAGTTCAACCAGATCGGCACCCTGACCGAAACGCTGGATGCCATTCACATGGCACATGTGTCCGACTATACAGCAGTGGTTTCACATCGTTCTGGCGAAACAGAAGACAGCACCATCGCTGATTTGTGTGTTGCAACCCAGGCTGGTCAGATTAAAACCGGTTCGCTGTCACGCTCCGATCGTATCGCCAAATATAACCAGCTGCTCAGAATAGAAGAAGAACTGGGTGATAAAGCTGTCTACGCGGGTGCCAGTGCCTTCAAGCATCTAAAATAATTTGAAGATCATTATCCTCATCCTGCTTGTATTGTTGATATGGCTGCAATACAAATTGTGGCTGGGTGATGGCGGGATTCCTGAAGTACTCGAACTCGAACACGAGATTATATCGGTGCAGACCGAGGTTGATCGCCTCAAGGAACGTAACCAGGCTCTCGAAGCCGAGGTTGTCGACCTGAAAAAAGGTAACGAGGCAATCGAAGAGCGTGCCCGCAGCGAAATGGGTATGATCAAGGAAGGCGAGACCTACTACCAGGTAATCGGCGGCGATAACACTTCGGCCGTACAGGGTAAAACAGATGAGCAATGAGATCTCAATCTGGGCTGTTGTGCCTGCTGCCGGTATTGGCAAACGCATGCTGTCAGATGTTCCCAAACAATATCTGAAGATTGCGGGCAGGGCAGTTATCGAACACACGCTCGATCGCTTGTTATCAGTACCCCAGGTGCGGGGTGTCATCGTTGCGCTACAGAATGATGATCCATATTGGCCTTCCATCAATATCCAGTCAGATAAACCCGTGATTACTACCGGTGGTGGTAGTGAGCGTTGTCACAGCGTGTTAAACGCTTTGGAAACGCTATCTGATCAACACCCGTCATCAACGACAAAAACCTGGGCGCTGGTGCACGATGCGGTACGCCCGGCTGTGCGTGTTGAGGACATCGAAAAACTTATTTCCACTGTAGCTGGCTCTGATGATGGCGGGCTGCTCGCAATGCCAGTCAGGGATACCATGAAGAGAAGTGGTGCGGATCAAGCAGTCAGTGAAACAGTCGATCGAGAAGGACTCTGGCATGCCCTGACGCCGCAGTTGTTTGACAGCCGGCTACTTAAACAGGCACTCGAACAGGCGCTGCAAGATAACTTCCTGGTAACCGACGAATCGTCGGCGATGGAGCATGCGGGATACAGGCCTCAGCTTGTAAGTGGCAGCGAGGATAATATCAAGATAACCTGTCCCGGTGATCTTCAACTCGCAGAACTGTATCTACAGGCGTCGAAAATTAGTGCACCCTGAAAATATTTCGGATGTAACGCATATGGCAAAACAGGACATGGCATTTCGAATAGGTCACGGTTTTGATGTGCATCGTTTCAAAGCTGGTGATCACATTATACTGGGTGGCGTTAAAATCCCTTATAGCAGGGCGTTTGATGCTCATTCAGATGGTG
>JARFRD010000093.1 GCA_029287435.1 Gammaproteobacteria bacterium | reverse complement strand
GGGGGCCAGGTTGACGGTGATGCGCCTCGCAGGGAATTCAAAATGTGAATTAATGATAGCGGCACGAACCCGGTCCTTGCTTTCGCGTACGGCGGCTTCGGGCAGGCCCACGATGGAAAGTGCCGGCAGTCCGTTGGCAATGTGTACTTCAACGATCACTTCTGGCGCGCTAATGCCGACAAGCGCACGCGTATAAACCCTGGCAAGCCTCATGGTATCCGTACCTTTAAATCCTTGATGGGGCAGATATTAATTAATCAGGTTTGTTAAAGCTAATTTGATTGAATCCACTTTGAAGATGTGTGATTTGTCGTCATTGCGAGCCACGATAGTGGCGTGGCAATCTAGAGTGAGGTGTACGGAGAGATCAAGATTGCCGCGCTTCGCTCGCAATGACGATTGATGAATAGATGCTTTTGCGCGGTAAATACCCTAGTTTTTCTGCTCCAGCTCTTCCAGCAGCTTTTCCAGTTTCTCCAGCTTTTCACGGGTGCGCTGTAACAGTGCGGCCTGTACATCAAATTCTTCACGCGTGACCAGGTTCATCTTGCTGAGGGTATTCTGCAGCAGGGCATGAATATTGGATTCAACATCTTCCTGTAAATGCTGAACATTCGCTGGCATCAACGCGGTAATTTTGCTCGCCAGGTCTGAAAGTGCGTCTTTATTAAGCATGTTTGCATTACCGATGTGGGGTGTTTTTGGAAAAAATGATATTACATCAAATCAATGCGCACATTTTTGGGGCAACGCACTTTCTTGCGCACCAATCTGGTGCGTAAAGTAAATTAAGCTTCCGTTAATATTCCGCCAAGATTTGTATATCTCTTTGTTTTTAATGAAAAAACAAAAGTTGGCACGATGGCTGCTTTTGGCTTGTTACAGTTTTATGAACTGAACTTATTTCTTTAACTAAATAATGTGGAGTCTGAATATGACTAAATCAATCTCTCTGGCAGCAGCAGTAGCTGCAGCATTAACAAGCGGTGTTGCGATGGCCGAGCTGACCGGTAACGCAGCTATTACTAACAACTATATCTGGCGTGGTGTTACCCAGACCCAGGACCAGGCAGCTGGTCAGGGTGGCCTGGATTTCGGCTTTGGTCCTGGTTTTTATGTAGGTACCTGGTTATCTAACGTTGATTTCTCTGGTATGGGCGACGGCACCGAGGTTGACCTCTATGCCGGCTGGGGTGGTGAGGCAGGTAGCTTCGGTTATGACCTCGGCGTACTGACTTACCAGTATCCGAATACGCCTGAATTCAACTTCACTGAAGTTTATGCCTCAGGTTCGTGGAAAATCATCTCCCTTGGTATTGCGTACACAGCTGATGCAGCTTCTGGTAACGAAGGCGGCGTTTACGATAAAGGTGATATGTACGTAAACGGTTCCCTGGACTTTGACACCAAGGCCGGTGGTATCAGTCTGTATGCTGGTTCCTACATGTTTGATAACAGTAGCCAGTCCGGTAATCCAGACTTTGATTATATTCACTACGGTGCCAGCCTGAGCAAAGGCGATTTCACATTCGCACTTGATAAGAACGATATCGAAGGAGGCAATGCTGATAACGTTCGCGTTACTGTGATGTGGAGCACAGAATTCGAGTTGATGTAAGGGAAATCCGATCGTCATAAACCCTTTAACAGAATTGTCCCGCCCCTGACGGGGCGGGCAAATTCCAAGGAGTGCAAATCAAATGAAACTGATTACTGCAATTATCAAACCTTTCAAGCTCGATGACGTGCGTGAATCCCTGTCCGATATCGGAGTTCAGGGCATCACCGTTACCGAGGTGAAAGGTTTCGGCCGACAAAAAGGCCATACTGAACTGTATCGTGGCGCGGAATATGTTGTTGATTTTCTGCCCAAGGTGAAACTGGAAGTTGCTGTTGCATCTGACATGGCTGACAAGGTTATCGAAGCCATTCGCAGTGCTGCTAATACCGGCAAGATTGGCGACGGCAAGATTTTCGTCTCCCCAGTTGAATCCGTTATTCGAATCCGTACTGGTGAAACCGACGCTGAAGCGTTGTAACCGGCACTAATTAATTCTGGAGGATCTCAAAGTGGATCAAATATTTGAACTGCAATACGCGATCGACACATTCTACTTCCTGATATGTGGCGCGTTAGTAATGTGGATGGCAGCGGGTTTTGCCATGCTCGAAGCGGGTCTTGTTCGTGGCAAGAACACGGCCGAAATTTTAACCAAGAACGTAGCACTGTATGCCATTGCCTGTATCATGTACATGGTTTGTGGTTATGCAATCATGTATGGCGGCGGTATTTTCCTTGACGGAATTGCTGGTGGCGACAACCTGACGGCAGACGTTCTGGCTGCCTCTGCAGAAGCCGGTTTTGATGGTGATTCAGTCTATGCTGATGCCTCGGACTTCTTCTTCCAGGTAGTATTCGTTGCGACTGCAATGTCCATCGTATCCGGTGCCGTTGCTGAACGTATGAAGCTATGGAGCTTCCTGATATTTGCTGTTGTCATGACAGGTTTCATCTATCCGATGGAAGGTGCATGGACATGGAACGGCGATGACGTATTCGGCATGTACAACCTCGGCGACCTTGGCTTCTCTGACTTTGCTGGCTCCGGCATTGTACACATGGCAGGTGCTGCAGCAGCGCTGGCTGGTGTGTTACTGCTCGGCCCTCGTAAAGGCAAGTACGGTAAAGACGGCTCAGTTACAGCTATTCCCGGTGCCAACCTGCCGCTGGCAACACTCGGTACCTTCATCCTGTGGATGGGCTGGTTTGGCTTCAACGGTGGTTCTGTGTTGAAACTGGGCGATGCGGCCAGTGCTAATTCGGTAGCCATGGTATTCCTGAACACCAATACAGCTGCTGCCGGTGGTGCCATTGGTGCATTGCTCACAGCTCGCATGATGTTCGGCAAGGCTGATCTGACCATGCTGCTCAACGGCGCGCTGGCTGGCCTGGTTGCAATTACTGCTGAACCTTCAACACCAACGCCGCTATTGGCGACGCTGTTTGGCTTTATCGGTGGTGTGCTGGTTGTGTTCTCGATCGTTACCCTGGACAAGATCAAGATAGACGATCCGGTTGGTGCGATTTCCGTACACGGTACTGTTGGTCTGCTTGGCCTGCTGCTGGTACCGCTGACAAACGATGGCGTGAGCTTCTCTGGTCAGCTGATCGGCGCAGCAACTATCTTCGGCTGGGTATTCGGAACTAGCCTGGTAGTCTGGATGGTGCTCAAATTGATCATGGGTATCCGCGTCTCTGCTGAGGAAGAGTACGAGGGTGTCGATATCGGCGAGTGCGGTCTAGAGGCTTATCCCGAGTTTCTGAATAAGTCCTAATTTACCAACAAACTAACTCAAGACTCCTGTTGGTAACCTTCGGCCGGGCAGATTTCTGCCCGGCCTTTTTCTGTTTCCGGGTTAGATGTGTTAAAACATCCTTCACGGAGATATAACGCATCCGGCTATTACCGCCGGATTATTTGTGTTTGACCTATTTAATACACTGGGGGGTGTAATGAAACTCGTTAAAGCAATTATCAAACCGTTCAAGCTCGATGATGTGCGTGAAGCACTGTCAGAAGTGGGCATTCAGGGATTAACCGTATCCGAAGTCAAAGGTTTTGGTCGCCAGAAAGGCCACACCGAACTGTATCGTGGTGCCGAGTACCAGGTCGATTTTTTACCCAAGGTTAAAGTCGAAACAGTAGTCAGTGATGGCGATGTTGAAAAAGTGACCGATGCAATCAGAGAGGCTGCCAGTACCGGCAAGATCGGCGATGGCAAAATCTTCGTATTACCGGTTGAGCAGTCAATACGAATTCGTACCGGAGAGTCTGGCGACGAAGCTTTGTAAGCCTCTGCATTACTGTGTGGCAAAACATCCAGTAAAAAAACCTTATCTAATCGGAGATAATGATGAACAACTTACTTAGCCTGAAAAGCAGGCTTGTGATTTTATTAATCTTGTTTATGTCACCTGTGCTGGCCATGGCTGAAACGCTGGATACGGGTGATACTGCATGGATACTGACTTCAACCGCATTGGTACTGTTCATGACGTTGCCGGGCCTGGCTCTGTTTTATGGCGGCCTGGTGCGTAGCAAGAACGTACTGTCAGTATTGATGCAGTGTTTCGTGATTGCCTGTGTTGTCTCGATTCTGTGGGTCGTGTATGGATATAGCCTGTCGTTTGCAGAAGGCAATTCATTCGTGGGCGGCCTTGGCAATCTTTTTCTTGGCGAGGTAACTCGTGCGTCGATGAGCGGTACATTGCCTGAAACGGTGTTTGTCATGTTCCAGATGACCTTTGCGATTATTACGCCGGCGCTGATTGTTGGTGGTTTCGCTGAGCGTATGAAGTTTTCAGCCATGTTGCTGTTCAGTATTATCTGGGTAACGCTGGTGTACTTCCCGATCTGTCATATGGTCTGGGGTGGCGGCTGGCTGGCAGAAAAAGGTCTGCTCGATTTTGCCGGTGGTACCGTAGTACACATTACAGCCGGTGTTGCCGCGATTGTAGCTGCCCTGGTAATGGGTAATCGTAATGGTTTTCCAACCACGCCGATGATGCCGCACAACATGACCATGACGGTTACCGGTGCTGGTATGTTATGGGTTGGCTGGTTCGGCTTCAACGCAGGAAGTGCAGTAGCTGCCAATGGTGACGCAGGCATGGCGATGCTGGTGACCCATATCAGTGCGGCCTGTGGTGCATTTACCTGGGCGGTGATGGAGTGGCTCAGGTACGGCAAACCGAGTGCTCTGGGTACAGTTACCGGCATGGTTGCGGGTCTCGGCACCATCACACCGGCATCCGGTTTTGTTGGCCCTATGGGTGCGCTGGTAATCGGTATCTCTGCGGGTGTTATTTGCTTTATAGCTACCGGCTTCATCAAGCGTAAGCTCAAAATCGATGATTCACTCGATGTGTTCCCGGTTCATGGTGTCGGCGGAATGCTCGGTACCTTCATGGCGGGTATTTTCGCGGCCAGCAGCCTCGGTGGTGTTGGTTATGCCGAAGGTGTGACCATGGGATCACAGCTTGGCGTGCAAGTGATTGGTATTGTATTCACCTTTGCCTGGACTGCGGTTGTGACTTTCATCATCCTGAAGGTGGTTAACGCGATTATCGGACTCCGTGTTAGCGATGAAGATGAAACCCAGGGTCTTGATATTACAGAGCATGACGAACGTGGATATATCATCTAAGTCCGGCTGATCAAGGCGAAACCAAAACCGGGCCTGCTTGCTGCAGGCCCGGTTTTTTTATTTCCAGGTCAAAATATTGAGACATCGTTATGCTATATAACAACATATTGCATAAGTATTCTATTTTTGATGAAACACGCACTTTTTATATTCCTGATTACATCTGCCCTGACAGGCCATGCCGGTGTCTATAAATGGGTTGATGAGAACGGCAAGGTGCACTACGGCGACAGGCCTGCTGCCGGCGGCTCCAGTCTTGAGATGAATGTTGATACAACATCGTCTGTATCACCACCCGTGAATGATCAGTCACGCGAAGAAAAACGTGAACGACTGTTACGCGCTATGGAGGAAGACCGGCTTGAGCTGCAACAGGAACGTGAAAAACAGCAGGCGAAGAAAGAAAGCTACAGGGTGAAATGCAACTACTACAGGGATATGATGCGCGGATATGAGCGAGCCAGGGGCATATACAAACTGGACATGAATGGAAGCCGCGTTTACATGTCAGACAGTGAACGGGAAAAATCGACCAGGCAACTGCGGGCAAAAATTAACAAGTATTGTCG
>JARFRD010000021.1 GCA_029287435.1 Gammaproteobacteria bacterium | reverse complement strand
CTATATTATAGAATCCTAATATTCTTGAGTTGTATGAAGGAGGTTTAATCATGGTCCACGAGATCAAGTGTCCTGAATTAAAAGACATGGTCGCTAACGGCGGCCAGTTAATCGATGTTCGTTCGAACATGGAGTTCAGTCGTGGCGCACTGGAAAGCGCTATCAACTTACCCATCGAATCATTCCCGCATAGCGTTAATACTATCGACAAGCAGAAACCGGTCATGCTGTACTGCGTATCCGGTGCGCGCGCTAATATGGTCAAGCAATTCCTCGAATCCCTGGGTTTTAACTACGTATACAACCTCGGGGGCATTAGTCAGCTCTCACATTGCTGAGGTAAATCATGCTGAATATCAGGCAACTATTTGAGCCTGAAACCAGCACTTTCACGTATTTGCTCTGGGATGAAAAAACACGTGAAGCTGCATTGATCGATTCAGTTGATGTCACGGTAGCGCGTGACATCAAGCTGGTCAACGAACTCGAGCTCAAACTTAAATACACGCTTGAAACGCATATCCATGCTGATCACATAACCGGTTCCGGAAAAATACGTGAACAGCTGGGCACAGAGGCTATCGTGCATAAAAACAGTCAATCCGACTGTGCCGACCGGCTGGTCTCTGATGGCGATATCATCGAGCTTGGCAGCTATGCCATTCTCGTCCTCGATACCCCGGGACACACCGATACCTGTATTACTTACCAGACTGATGGCTATGTATTTACCGGTGATACCCTGTTAATCCGTGGCTGCGGCCGTACCGATTTCCAGGCAGGTGATGCAGGCCAGCTTTATGACTCCATACATAACAAGCTGTTTACGCTGCCTGATGACACTATCATCTACCCCGGCCATGACTACAATGGCTTTAGTTCATCGACCATCGGTGAAGAAAAAGCACACAACCCGCGCCTGGGTAATAACCGGTCACGAGAAGATTTTGTGAAGCTGATGAACTCCCTGGACCTGGAACCGCCTAAAAACATAGCAGAAGCCGTTCCCGGTAATCTTGAATGCGGACTGAAGCAGGGTTAATGTAACAACATTAACAGGAGCGAGTGTCATGGCATACGAAATCAGTGTAGAGAACATCAAGTGCGGTGGTTGCGCCGGCACTATTCGCAGCAAGCTGGAAGCAATGGATGATATCCATGCTATTGAAGTCAACATTGAACAAGGCATTGTTAACGTCGATGCTGATGAAACAACACGTGATGCAGTAGCCGAGAAACTGCTGTCGCTGGGCTACCCGGAAACCGGTACTGCTGAAGGCATCAAGGCAGCCACTGCCAAGGCCAAGTCTTTCGTGAGTTGTGCCGTAGGTAGAATGAAAGAAGGGTAGTTGTTGTTTACCACAGAGACGCAGAAACGCAGAGGACGCAAAGTCATATTGTTGTCTGTCATCTCGAACGAATGTGAGAGATCTCCTGAAGTCATCACATTATTTTGGAGATCCCTCGTCGCTTCGCTCTGCCGTGATGACAGTAATCATCGTAGCCCGGAACCGGGCTACCGTCACGAATAATTTGTCATCGCGAAGAGCGATAGCGACGTGGCGATCTCCTGCATCGTGGCATCAGACTGCCGCGCTAAGTCTATCCTGAGCTGTGCCGAAGGTAGAATGAAAGAAGGGTAGTTGTTGTTTACCGCAGAGACGCAGAGGATTTACAGGTTGTGATTAGCACTGTTTACAAAGTGCTTACTCTTAAATGCGTAATTAACACCTGCTTTTAATAGAATATTCGTCATTGCGAGGAACGTTAGTGACGAAGCAATCTCAGCCATAATGCAAGATTCAACAGATTGCCGCGCTTCGCTCGCAATGACAAATCTTGTAGCTAACTAACAATAAACCTCTGCGTCCTCTGCGTCTCTGCGGTAAAACAAATCTCCCCATTATGTTTAAATGCCGCCGATGAAAACCAGTGACTTTTTCTATGAGCTGCCTGAACAGCTGATTGCGCAATACCCGAAGGCCAATCGCACTGACAGCCGCTTATTGCATATACAACGCGAGCCCGTTTCCATCTCGGACAGGCAGTTCAAAGATTTTCCTGACCTGTTGCAACCCAATGATGTGCTGGTGTTCAACAACACGCGTGTCATTCCGGCTCGCCTGTTTGGCAACAAGGCCAGCGGCGGTAAAGTCGAGATACTCATTGAACGCATCACCACCGAACACAGCGCGATAGCCCATGTACGTGCGAGCAAAACACCCAGAGCCGGTTCTGAAATTCTGATCCAGATACCGGATAGTGATTCATCCGTTCGTTTTATCGTCAAGGACAGGCATGACAGCCTGTTCGTTATTGATTGCCCCGATCAGATAATTACCGATGTCCTGGAGCAGGCAGGACACATGCCACTACCGCCGTATATCGATCGTGAAGATGATCAGCATGACCAGGACCGATACCAGACCGTGTATGCTGAAGAGCCTGGCGCTGTTGCAGCGCCCACTGCCGGACTGCATTTCGATGAAGGCATGCTTGCGCGTATTAGTGATAAAGGAATTGAAACTGCTTATGTCACCTTGCACGTAGGCGCCGGTACATTTACACCGGTTCGCGTCGACAATATCGAAGAGCACGCGATGCATTCCGAGTTTCTCGTTGTTCCCGAGGAAACGGTGCGATGCTGCAAGCAGGCACGTGAACAGGGCGGTCGCATTATCGCGATTGGAACCACGGCTGTGCGCAGCCTCGAAACAGCTTCACAGGATGGTGAACTCAGGGCCTACAGCGGTGAGACTGATATCTTCATTTACCCCGGTTACAGCTTCAACAGTGTCGACGCCTTGTTAACCAATTTCCATCTACCCGAGTCCACGTTGTTGATGCTTGTCTGTGCATTTGCAGGTTATGACACTACAATGCAGGCCTACCGGCATGCGGTCGAGCAGGCGTATCGCTTCTTCAGTTATGGCGATGCGATGTTTATCGAGTAGGAGCGGCTTCAGCCGCGAAATTTCGTTGTAATCAGCATTATTCGCGACTGAAGCCGCTCCTACTTCTATATGTATAATTACTTTAAATAATTAATATAACTTATTGATGAAATTCACTTTATTCAACAGCGATAAAAGCGCGCGCAGAGGCCAGTTAAGCTTCGAGCGAGGCACTGTGCAGACACCTGCCTTCATGCCAGTGGGCACCTACGGCACGGTCAAGGCGATGACACCCGAAGAGCTGACAACGCTGGGTGCTGAAATCATTCTGGGCAACACCTTTCACCTGATGCTACGCCCGGGTACCGAAGTCATCAAGAAGCACGGGGATCTGCATGACTTCATGAACTGGCAGGGCCCGATACTGACGGACTCGGGTGGCTTTCAGGTTTTCAGTCTGGCAAAGATGCGCAAGATTACAGAGCAGGGCGTCGTCTTCCAGTCACCTGTCGATGGTTCAAAAATCGACTTAACACCTGAGCTGTCGATGCAGGTACAACGCGATCTCGGCTCCGACATCGTGATGATCTTTGACGAATGCACACCTTACCCGGCGACAGAAGAAGAAGCGCGCGCCTCGATGGAACTGTCGTTACGCTGGGCAGAACGCAGCAAGCAGGCACACGCGGATAACCAGTCGGCGCTGTTTGGCATCGTGCAGGGTGGTATGTACCCTGAACTGCGTGAAATCTCCGCCTCCGGCCTCACCGCGCTCGGCTTCGACGGCTTTGCGATAGGCGGTCTTTCCGTGGGCGAACCGGAAGACGAGCGCAACCATATCCTCGACCATACAGTCCCGCACCTGCCGCAGCAGCAGCCACGCTATCTGATGGGGGTCGGCAAGCCCGAAGACATTGTCGAAGCGGTGCGGCGCGGTGTCGATATGTTCGACTGTGTAATTCCGACGCGCAATGCGCGTACGGGCTTCCTCTACACCCGCGAGGGCATCCTGCGTATCCGCAACAGCAGGTACCAGGACGACACGCGCCCGGTCGACGCGCACTGCGGCTGCTATACCTGCCGGCATTACAGCCGCTCCTATTTACGCCACCTCGACAAATGCGGTGAGATTCTGGGCTCGAGGCTGAACACGATCCACAATCTGCACTATTATCAGGACCTGATGCGAGATATCCGGGAAGCCATAGAAGTCGGCGGCTTTGACGAATTTGCGGAGAGGTTTTACAGGAATCAGCAGCGAGGCGTCTAGCGAAGCTTCGCGAGTGGCGAGGGGCAAGGGGCAAGGGGCGAGGAAATTACTGGATGCCCGCCTTCACAAGCATGATCTCCCTTGCCACTTACCCCTTGCCACTTGCCCCTCGTTGGCGCTATCTGTGGCATAATATCGCCCTTTGAAAAACCGGGTTTCGCCCATAATTACCATTTACCGTGGTCTGGCAGAAAATCCTAAGAGGAGACATCTTTTGTACACAAAAATAATTTCGCTATTCGCGTTGCTGAGTTTATTCACGTCAGAAACACTGGCCACTAATGGTGCAGCTGCAGGACCACAGGGTGATCCACTGGCATCACTGATATTGCCCATCGGCCTGGTCGTTCTGTTCTACTTCTTCCTGATTCGCCCGCAAAGTAAACGCCATAAAGAACACAAGTCAATGGTTGCTGCCTTGCAGAAGGGTGAAGAAGTGGTAACCACCGGTGGCATCCTTGGCAAGATTACCCAGGTTAGCGAGACTTTTATCACACTGGAAATCAGCAAGGACATCGAGATTCATGTACAGAAAAATTCCGTACAGTCCGTAATGCCCAAAGGCACCATCAAGGAACAGAATAACGCTTGATGATTCCCGCGAATCATTACATAAACAATAATTACAAGTATAAATAGGACTCAGCAATGCTGAATCAGTATCCCCTGTGGAAATACATCGCACTTATCGTCGCCATCATATTAGGTACGCTCTACGCATTACCAAATCTGTTCGGTGAAGATCCTGCTGTCCAGGTGTCTCATCGCACACAGTCACTGGACAAGGAAGGTCTGCTTGTCATCGAACAGGCACTTAACGCCAGGTCGATTCCGATCAAATCATCCGAAATCATCGACGGCCGCGTACTGGTACGCTTCAATGATGAAAGCAGCCAGCTGCAGGCCGTCGAAGCGCTCAAGGAATCTCTGGATAAACAGTACCTGATCGCGCTCAACCTGGCACCAGCAACACCCGACTGGCTACGCGCTGTCAATGCAGCACCGATGTACCTCGGTCTCGACCTGCGCGGTGGTGTGCACTTCCTGATGGAAGTCGACATGGTTGCTGCGATCAAGCGCCTGGAAGAAGGCATGCTCTCCGATATGCGCAGCCATCTCAGAAAAGAAAAGATACGCTACCGTGGTATTACCCGGGATGAGAACGGACTGCACATTCGTTTCCGCAGTTTCGAAGACATGGAAGCCGCACTGGATACGCTGGAAGATCAGTTCCGCGAATTCCTTTTCATCAGCAACGAAGATGAGCTGATCATTGATGCAAAACTCACCGAGAATGCCATCCGTGATGAGAAGAAATCTGCGCTGCAGCAGAATATCATTACACTGCGTAACCGTGTAAATGAACTTGGCGTTGCCGAACCGGTGATCCAGCAGCAGGGCGATTCACGCATCGTGGTTCAGCTACCGGGCATTCAGGATACAGCTGGTGCCAAGAAGATCCTGGGTGCCACGGCAACACTTGAGTTCAGGCTCACCGAAGGCACACGCGCCGACTGGGAAGATGCCGAGAAAACCGGACGTGTGCCTTTAAACGCTATCCTGCATTTT
Organism: Gammaproteobacteria bacterium; assembly: GCA_029287435.1. Classification (GTDB taxonomy): domain Bacteria; phylum Pseudomonadota; class Gammaproteobacteria; order SZUA-229; family SZUA-229; genus JABDQW01. Next base: position 9,577 of record JARFRD010000021.1, on the reverse strand, counting down.
GAGCGTGACGGCAGTCCCGTTCTGCTCAAGCGCCGCGTGATCGTCACCGGCGATCAGATCATCGATGCCGCTTCAACCATCGATCAGCAAAAAGGAGTGCCTGCCGTATCGGTTCGTCTGAACAGCAAGGGTGCGAAGAAAATGGGTGAAACCACGCGTGAGAACGTGAAGAAACCCATGGCTGTGGTCTTCATCGAAAACAAGGTCGAAAGCAAGCAGGTCGGTGACGAAGTCATCAAGAAGCGCACCACCATACGCGAAGTGATCAACGTATCAACCATCCAGGAGCAGTTCAGCGCTCGTTTCCAGATCACGGGCCTGGAATCACAGGAAGCGCGCGACCTGGCATTGTTACTCAGGGCCGGCTCTCTGCGTGCACCGGTGGAGATCATCGAAGAACGTACCATTGGCCCGAGCCTCGGTAAAGACAACATCGAACAGGGTTTCATGTCTGTGATGATTGGTTTCTGCCTGGTACTGGTGTTCATGGCAATTTACTACAAGAGTTTCGGTTTAATCGCGAACATCGCACTGACCGTGAACCTGGTATTCATTGTTGCAATACTCTCGCTGTTACAGGCCACACTGACCCTGCCGGGTATCGCTGGTATTGTATTGACCGTGGGTATGGCTGTTGATGCCAACGTACTTATTTTCGAACGTATTCGTGAAGAGCTGCGTAATGGCAACTCACCACAGGCAAGCATCCACGCCGGTTACGAAAAAGCTTTCAGCACTATTACGGATGCCAACATCACCACACTGCTGGCCGCGATTGTTCTGTTCAGCCTGGGCACAGGCCCGGTTAAAGGCTTCGCTGTAACCCTGAGTATCGGTATCATTACTTCTATGTTTACCGCGATCGTTGGTACCCGTGCCGTCGTTAACCTGATTTACGGCGGCCGTAACGTGAAAAAACTGTCGATATAACAACATATAAACTGGAACGCACATGCAAATACTACAAGGCAAATCGACAATTGATTTTATGGGCAAACGCAAGATCGCGTTAGTTCTTTCAATTATTCTTCTGGCTGCGTCAATCGGCAGCCTGTTCATGAGGGGTCTGAATCTCGGTATCGACTTCACCGGTGGTTACCTGATCGAGGCAGGCTATACCACTGATGTTGATATAGGTCCCGTGCGCGATGCTTTGGCTGAGAACGGCTTTGCCGATGCAATGGTCCAGCACTTTGGTACCTCGAAGGATATTCTGGTGCGCATCGCGCCGCGTGAAGACGTCAACAAGGCCAGCCTCAGCGACAATATTCTTTCCGTATTGCAGAATGCATCAACAGATACAGTCAGCATGCGCCGTATCGAGTTTGTCGGCCCGCAGGTCGGTGAAGAACTGCGCGAGAAGGGTGGACTGGCCATGCTGGTCGCACTTGGCGGCATTCTGTTGTACGTCAGTTTTCGCTTCCAGTTCAAGTCGGCCGTGGGCGCTATTCTGGCACTGGTACATGACGTAATTATCGTTATTGGTGTATTCAGTATCACCCAGATGGACTTTGACCTGAGTGTGCTGGCAGCACTTCTCGCCGTGATTGGTTACTCGCTAAACGATACCGTGGTGGTGCTCGATCGTATCCGCGAATCTTTTCGTAATATTCGCAAACGCACACCGATGGAAATCTTGAATATATCCATCAACCAGACCCTGGCGCGTACCTTGATGACATCGTTAACCACCATGCTGGTACTGTTAGCCTTGTTCATCTTTGGCGGTGAAATTATTCAAGGCTTTGCTTTCGCGCTGATCATTGGTGTGTTAATTGGTACATATTCATCGATTTATATCGCAAGCAGTACCTTGATGGCGATGAATGTTCACAAACAGGATTTCCTGGTTGTTGCGAAGGAAGAGGTTGTTGACGACAGGCCGTAGGCTGTCTTTGGTCTTTGGTCTTTGGTCTTTGGTCGTTCGTCTTTCGTCAAATATGTTTATGACGAATGACGAACGACGAATAACTTATAAGCCTCCGCGCCTCTGCGGTTTAATTAGCACTGATTACTTTATTAACGCTGTCCAGAATCGACTGCGGCGAATGCGGCGCCATGAGGAAAGCTGCTAACTGTCCTTGCGGGTTGATCAGCAAAATCTGCGAACTGTGATCCACCAGGTAATCCTCTTTTTTACCTGATGCACCTTCCATTTTCATATATACCACGCTGGTCTGTATGGTTAGCGCCTGTATCATTTTTTCGTCACCGGTGACGCCGATAAATGCCGGATCGAAATACTTCAGGTACTCACGCAGCAATTCGACAGTATCGCGCTCAGGATCGACAGATACCATCATGACGTTAGGAAATGGGCCTTCGGCTTTCTTTTTCGCCTGCGCGAGCACAGCCATGGTTGTCGGGCAGATATCAGGGCAGTGCGTATAGCCAAAGAACACGAGTGTCCAGTTGCCCTGGATGTCTGCATTGGTGAATGCTGTGCCGTCATGTTTGACCAGATCGGGCACTGCTATCTGCCGCGGTACGGCTAGCACTGAACCCTGAATCTGCACATGACCCTGTCCGGGGTCCTTGCTCAGCAACAGTGAAACGCCAAATCCGGCAGCGAGTGCTATCAGGGCAAAGACTATGATGATTACTTTACTTTTCATCTGAATAAACAAAACCTGATTGAAGAAACATTAACCCAGGTAATAGGGGAAATAATGGTCAACCACCATGGCAATAAACAACAGCATCAGGTAATTGATCGAATAAACAAAAGTCTTGATCGCAGTATTCGGCTGTTCAGCAAACATGAGTTTAAGCACCATGTACATGAAATAGCCGCCAAGCAACAATGCGGCTGCAAGATAAATCAGGCCGCGCTCTCTGATCAGGTAGGGCAGCAGGGTCACAAGTATCATCAGGATGGTGTAACCAAATATGGAATACTTGGTAAATTCGACGCCATGCGTGACCGGTAGCATGGGCAGGTTCACCTTGGCGTAGTCATCGCGGCGGTGAATGGCTAACGCCCAGAAATGAGGTGGTGTCCATGTGTAGATAATCAGTACCAGTAACAGGCCGTGTGGATCAATGCTGTTGGTGACAGACGTCCAGCCAAGCAATGGTGGTGTTGCGCCTGCCAGGCCACCGATCACGATGTTCTGTGGCGTGACTTTCTTCAGGTACATGGTGTAAATCACGGCATAGCCGATCATGCTCGCAAACGTGAGTACAGCTGTGAGCACATTGATGAAGCCGGTGAGGATGAATACAGAGGCTGCAGCCATCATCACCGCGAATATGAACGCATTCTGCTGGCTGACTTTACCCTGTGGTAACGGCCTGCCTTCGGTTCTGGCCATCTTGGCGTCGTTTTCACGCTCTACGATCTGGTTTATAGCAGCACCCGCAGAGGCTGCGAGACCAATGCCCAGCGAAGACATCACCAGCACGAAGATCGAGATATCGCCCGGTGGGCTTGCCAGTACCACGCCTACGACCGCTGTCAGCAATAACAGCATCACGACCTTGGGTTTACACAGGTCGTAATAGTCGCGCCAGCTGGCGGTTTCAGCTTGTGCCGTTTGCTCTGTCATGACACCTCGCTTTGCTGGCCAAGATTGCGTGCGATGGCCACCAGAGATAACAACAGCAGGGCAGCAATAGCGTTATGCGCAACGGCAACATGCAGTGGCAGTGAGAGCAGCACATTGCTGATGCCCAGCGTTAGCTGCATGGTCAGCACGGCGATAACCCAGGAGGCATACTTGTGCCTGTCTTGCATGGCCAGACTGTAACTCAGGAAAATCAGGTAGAGCGTGGTAATCAGTGCGCCCACCCGGTGCATCCAGTGCACGGTGACACGGGCGTCGTTCTCCATGAAACCACCGAGGTAGTTGTTGACACCTTCACCGCTGAGCTGGAATGCGCCCTGCATATCCAGAGGCGGGATCCAGTGGCCCTGGCAGGTCGGGAAGTCGGCGCAGATAATCGCAGCATAATTGGCGCTGGTCCAGCCACCGAGGCTGATTTGCAGGAATACGACGATAATGCCGAGTATAGTGAGCGTCCTGAGCCGGTTAGGCGTTGCCTTGCGATTACCGTCACCCAGGCGCAAGAACAGCAGCCACAGCAGCGCCAAGGTTGTAAAGCCACCCAGCAGATGTCCCATAACCACGACAGGTAACAAACCCATGGTCACGGTCCACATGCCCAGTGCGGCCTGGAATATAACCAGTGCAAGCAGTATCAACGGCAGTACCAGCGGCTGTGATGGGTCTTTACGTGCCTTGATAGCGAGAAAGGCGAGCAGGGCAATGATTAACCCAAGTGCACCCGCAAAATAGCGATGGATCATTTCCGGCCAGGCTTTTTCGGCCTCGACCGGCGCATGCGGATAGGCCTGCTGCGCAATCTTTACTTCGTCAACACTCTCAGGAACAGACAGAAAGCCGTAGCATCCCGGCCAGTCCGGACAGCCCAGACCTGCATCGACGAGACGGGTATAAGCACCCAGTACGACGACCACGGCTGCAAACATCATGGCAAACAGGGATAATTTGTAATAGAAGGTATTTTTCATTGATAACTATTACTTACTTGTCAGAATAAACGATTCAGATCCTTGATCACCAGTTTCGGGCCAAGCTCATGCGAGAAACGCATGATGACATTACCGTAAGGGTCGCTAAGGTACATCTGCGATACCGGCTGTTCCATTTCGATGTACTGACTGACTGTCTCAGTATTACCCTGTAGCACGATGGCGCGCTCCATCTCGTCCTCGATAAACTGTTTGAAACTATCATCGATCTCCTGCGTAGTCACGATTGCATATCTTAGCTTGGGCGGACGTTTGACGGCCTTGGTGGTCTGGCGCAGGCTAACCAGGCGCTGCTGACAGTTTTCATCGCAGCTTGATCCGACAACGATCATCATGTGCCACTTGTTATTTAACGCCTCGGCATCGAATGCTTCGCCATCTTTCGTCAGTTCGAGCAGCTTGATATCGTAGTAAGGCTCGAGAAATTCGCCGTTATTGCCGAATGACTCAATATCGCCAAAGTAAAACATGTAGTACGCGGCGGCGACTGGCAAAATGAAAGAAAGAACCACAAACCAGATGGTGTAGGGGTTTTTCTGTGCAGGCTGCGGATTAGCCGAAGGTTGAATATTTTCCTCTGACATATATGTGATTAACTGTTTAATCAGTTCTCCGTTTTACATTGACGGCCATGTAGATGCCAAACAGGGCCGCGGACAAGGCATACCACTGGAATGCATATCCGGTATTTTTAGCGCTATCGAGTTTCAGAGCTGGCAGCTCGCGATGGAAACCATGCTCTGCATTCGGATCGAGCCGTAGTATAACCGGCATTAATTGGTAACCCAGCAACTGTTCGAGTTCAGTTACGTCGACATATTGCAGCACCATCGGCCAGTCCTGGCCACTGTGCAAGTTATCCGCCAGCACCACACCTTTCGATGGCGGCTTGTCGATCAGACCCTTGAAACCAATAGTGTCAACGGGTGTTTCAACAAGCGGCAATTCGTCTCGCGTACGCCCCTGAACAACCCAGCCACGATTCACAAGGATAGTATCACCATTCGCCATCCTGAACGGGGTGTAAATATCATAACCGGCCTGGCCGTTAATAATGCGGTTATCATGCAAGAAGTTGTGCTCGACATCATAGACTCCATCGATGATCACGGGCAGGAACAGACGCTCATCCATCTCGTGCGGGATCTCGTTGATGCCAACCGGCTGAAGATTCTTGCGTTCTTCTATTTTCTGTTGCAAATTGCGCTTATATTCTGCTTTGCCGGCCTGCCACTGTCCCAGCGACAACATGATGTACAGCAAAACCACGGTGACAATGCTCGGCACGATTCCCGGACTGAACACGAACGAGCCGATATTAAGCGTAAACAGTCTTGCGTGGAGTATGGATTTCACAACGGGACAAACTTTACTGGAGATTTAGGTGATATTTAAACTACTGATCGTAATACTATTGTTTATCGTAATTTTCAGCCTTGGGCAGGCCTTATTTTATCTCATTAAGGACGAAGGGAAATCAGACAGAATGGTTAAAGCGCTCAGTTGGCGAATTGGCCTGTCGGTATTCATTTTTCTGTTGCTCTTAATAGGACAGGCCGTGGGGCTGATCCAATCCCACGGCCTGTCTTGATTCATCGCGGCTGAAGCCGCTCCTACTGACCATGGTCTTTTGTAGGAGTGGCTTCAGCCGCGAACAGTTACAGCCAGTAGACAAATATGAAGAGGCCCAACCAGACCACATCAACGAAGTGCCAGTACCAGGCAACTGCCTCGAACGCAAAGTGGTTATCAGCAGTAAAGTGACCCTTGATCGCACGAATCAGCATCACCAGCAACATGGTTGTACCCAGGGTCACGTGGGCACCGTGGAAGCCGGTCAGCAGGAAGAACGTGCTGCCGTAGATACCCGAATCCATGGTCAGCCCCATATCACGATAAGCGTGCACGTACTCCACAACCTGCAGGGTAAGGAACACTGCACCAAGGGCAACAGTAATAGCCAGCCATATGATTAGCGGCTTGCGGTGATTCTGACGCAGACCATGATGGGCAATGGTCACCGTCACACTGGAGAGCAGCAGGATAGCCGTATTGATTGCCGGCAGCCCCATCGCTCCCATGGCTTTTTCGGGTCCTGTAAATACAGCGTTATCCGGATTGGTCAGAATTGGCCATACAGCCTCAAAACCCGGCCATAACAACTCGCCTGTCATTTCGTTATTACCGCCACCGCCAAGCCAGCTGAGGGCGAATACGCGGGCGTAGAACAGGGCACCGAAGAAAGCCGCGAAGAACATAACCTCGGAGAAAATGAACCAGAGCATGCCGATACGGAATGAGCGATCAACCTGCTGGTTGTATTTACCGCCCATTGATTCATCAATAACGGCGCCAAACCAGCCAAAGAACAGATATGCGATGAGTAACAGGCCAATAGGCAGCAGGATGCTCATTGAGCCGCCTTCATTCATCGAATGGATTGTATTGACAGCTCCAATAACGGTCGTCGTCAGCGCAATCGTTCCAACAAGTGGCCACTTACTGGGTTCCGGAATAAAATAATCGCCATGGTTTGTTGTAGACATTGTTATATTTCCTGGTTTTAGTTGTGTGCCAATGAAGCCGTCTTGGAAGCCTCAGTTGGCTTTATAAAAAATGTATACGATAGAGCCAGCTGTGTAACATCATCCGGCAGATCCGGATCGACGACAAAAATTACCGGCATTTCTTTTTCTTCTCCAGCCTCCAGCTTTTGCTCAGTAAAACAGAAGCATTCTGTCTTCTGAAAATAGGTTGCTGCCTTTCCTGGAGCAACGCTTGGAACTGCCTGTCCGATAATATCCTTGTTGGTTACATTTTTCGCAACATAGGTAATGCGAGTAGGCTGCCCGGGATTGACCGTGACTTTATCGACTGCTGGTCGAAACTCCCAGGGCATCTCTTCATTCAATGTCGCGACAAATTCGACGACAACTTCACGGTTTGTATCAACTTCAAGCACTTCAGTAAGTCGTTTACCCGATGTCTTGCCGTTTAAACCAGTGACTTCACAAAAGATGTCATAGATGGGAACCATCACAAAACCGAAGCCGAACATGCCGACAACGACCAGCATTAACCGGCCGATAACCTTAGCGTTACTGTTCGTCTGTTGCTTCGGTTGTGATGTCACGTAACAAGCTCGTTCTAGTTAGCTTCAAACCACCAGTTACTTGACTTGTGGTGGCGTTGTGAAGCTGTGGAACGGTGCCGGAGAAGGCAGTGTCCATTCCAGGCCATGTGAACCTTCCCATACCTGGTCAGTCGCTTTAACACCTGTTCTACCACGCGCCGTCTTGATCACGTTGTAAAGGAAGATCAGCTGAGTGAAGCCGAATACAAAGGCACCAACAGTGGCCATTGCATTGAACTCCGCAAACTGGATGCTGTAATCAGGGATACGACGCGGCATACCCGCCAGGCCGACAAAGTGCATCGGGAAGAACAGCACATTGGCAGAAATCGTTGTCAGCCAGAAGTGCCATTTACCCAGGGTTTCGTCGTACATGTTGCCAGTCCACTTTGGAATCCAGTAGTAGACGCCAGCCATGATACCGAAGGCTGCACCGGTTACCAGTACGTAGTGGAAGTGAGCAACCACGAAGTAGGTATCGTGGTACTGGAAGTCAGCCGGAGCAATACACAGCATCAAACCGGTGAAACCACCGATGGTGAAGAGGAAGATGAAGGCAATAGCAAACAGCATCGGAGTCTCAAAAGTCATCGAACCTTTCCACATGGTGCTGACCCAGTTAAAGACTTTCACACCGGTAGGAATCGCAATCAGCATCGTGGCGTACATGAAGAACAGCTCACCGGCAACGGGCATACCAGTTGTGAACATGTGGTGCGCCCATACGATGAATGACAGGAAGGCGATGGATGCCGTCGCATATACCATCGAGCTGTAGCCAAAGATCTTCTTGCGTGCAAAGGTCGGAACGATCTCGGAGATGATGCCGAATGAAGGCAGAATCATGATATACACTTCAGGGTGTCCGAAGAACCAGAATATGTGCTGGAACATAACCGGATCGCCGCCACCAGCAGCATCGAAGAAGCTGGTGCCAAAGTTGCGGTCAGTCAGCATCATGGTTACTGCACCAGCCAGTACTGGCATTACTGCGATCAGCAGGTAAGCGGTAATAAACCAGGTCCATACGAAGATTGGCATCTTCATATAAGTCATACCCGGTGCACGCATGTTCATGATGGTAGCAATGATGTTGATCGCACCCATGATGGACGAAATACCCATCATGTGAACTGAGAAAATAAAGAAGTCGGTACTTGCGGGGCCATACTTGGTCGACAGCGGGGCGTAGAAGGTCCAGCCGAAGTTCGGCGCAGAACCCATACCCATCAAGCTCATGATCAGGCTGGCAATCAGCAGTCCGAATGCTCCAGGCAGTAACCAGAAGCTCCAGTTATTCATACGTGGCAGCGCCATATCCGGTGCACCGATCATCATCGGCACCATCCAGTTAGCCAGGCCAACGAATGCCGGCATGATCACACCAAATACCATGATCAGGCCATGCAGGGTAGTCATCTGGTTAAAGAATTCAGGCTCTACCAGTTGCAGACCGGGCTGGAACAGCTCGGCACGAATAACCAGTGCCATGGAACCACCCACAAAGAACATAATGAAACTGAACCACAGGTACATGGTTCCGATGTCTTTATGGTTGGTACTGAACAACCAGCGGCCAATGCCGGTTGGCTTGTGATCATGATGATCGTGATGTTCTTCGATAACAGCGCTCATAATTGCCTCTTATATATCGTTATCTAATCGTTATTAGTTTTTATCGTGCAGCTTTGATGTCTGATGGCTGAACAACATCGCCGGTATCATTACCCCAGGCATTACGCTCATAAGTAGTGACAGCGGCAATGTCGGCATCATTCAGCTGACCACCAAATGCGGCCATAGCTGTGCCTGGCACACCGTTGATGATGACATCAATATGCTTGGCAATATCGCCGACAGCGATTGGACTGCCTTTAAGGCCCGGGAAT
>JARFRD010000218.1 GCA_029287435.1 Gammaproteobacteria bacterium | reverse complement strand
ATCTGGATCTGTTGCTGTATGGAGACCTGATTTGTCATGACGATGAATGGGATATCCCCCGTCAGGAAATCACCCTCAATGCCTTCGTGTTGAGACCGTTGTCTGATCTGGCACCGAACGAGATTCACCCGGAGCTGCATCGGACCTATTCACAACTGTGGGAGCAGGAGGGTTTTTCCGATCAGAAACTGTGGCAAGTTGAACTTTAAGCACTTATATATTCCAATTTTATTGAGGATTGTATACGGCATTTCTCTATGGTCTACCGTCATTGGGGATCGACGACACAACATGAAACACCACCAGAGACGGGATTACTGCATGCATTGGCATGATGAAGGAAGTTGTCTGGGCTCATCATGCTACACGAATCGTGTCCGATTTGATCACTGATTTCATTTAGGGCAGCATGTATCAGCTTGCAATTGGTAACACCCCATATTATGTGATGATTCACATGCTATGCAGGAAGTATAGAATATAAGTCTGTATCTACTAGCATTCAGATTGCAAAAGATGTCTTCGCGAAGCGCCATCAGAAAGTTTATTATCCTTAATTATCCAGATTAACTAAAAGACAAATATGAATATCAATAGTATGCCTGCAATACCAAAGATTATATTGATACTCCTTGTAATCCTCCCGCTTTCTCAAATTCATGCTGCTGAGTATGAACAGCCGCCGACGCTGTCTGCAGATATTTTGTTTCCTGACATTGAATTAACGAAAGACCACTACAAGGTGCAGAAGAATATACCAACAGACGGATTTTTAACGCGAGCAACTATTAAGTCGGATTTTGGCACTTTCACTGCAGCCGGCCCCGGCATGCTGCAGGTACGGCTCAATGAGATCAATGCATTGCTAAAGCTGGAGACCCTTGAAGCATCGGAAGAATTCAAGCGCGGAGCAAAAGAATCTACCAGCGAGAAAGCGGGGGCTTTCAAGCAATTGTATGAAAAGCCCAAGGAGACGGCCGCCGGCATCGGTGAAGGGGTAAACCGCTTTTTCAAACGCACCGCACGCGCTGCGAAGACAGGGATTCAGACAATAGATGATGTGTACCACGATAGAACACCTGGCAGTAGCGGCACCGCCGGGCCTGGAGCTAAATTGCCAGGAAATGACATCATGGAGACCGCCGTTGAGAAAGAGAGTAAATATAAAAAAGCCGCTCAAGCATCTGGTGAGACCGCATTGAATATCCTTGGCTTTGATGATTCACGGCGCAAGCTGGCGAAACGTCTTGGCGTAGATCCCTACACTACGAATCCCGTTCTGGATGAAAAACTTGACGAAGTGACCTGGTCTATTTTTGCAGGCGATCTTGGCATCGATATAGCGACATCATTGATTCCCGGTAGTATTGTAGTCACTACCTCCACCCTTGCGACAAACCTGGTATGGGACACGCCGCCAGGTGATCTACGATTAAGGATCGAGAAAACATTGCTAGGACTTGGTATTCAGCAGTCGCAGGTCGATCAGTTGTTGCGGCATCGTATGTACCCGCTCTCATATCAGGCTGCTTTCAGCAATGCGATGGAGTCACTGGGCAAGCTTGATGGCATTGCCACGGTGATGCCGCTCGCACTTACTGTTACCAGTGTTGGTCAGGCGCGTTATATGGTGAACAGTCTGCGTATGCTGGCAAGCTATCATGAGTCGGTAAAGCCATTAAAATCTATAACTGTCGACGGCACGGTCGTGGCCCGCAATGCAGATGAAGTCAATATTATCGTTGGCCCGCTTGATTACCTGAGCTGGACCTCAGTGATTGATAATTTTATCAGTAAAGATCGTTTCAAAGGTCAGAAAAACGAACTCCATATTGCAGGGAAAATGACTGACATGGCAACAGAAAGACTGCAGAAGCGCGCTTGGGTGTTGCACGAAAACAGTAAATTATTTTCATTTACAAGATGATACAGTTACAAGATGATAGTTGGATTCACAATAGCTGGCCACAGTGAGTTTTATAAACCTATAATAAAGAAAGAATTTTGGCCACTTTTGCAGGCGATGGGAGGTAGCAAGGGTTGAAATTTTGATGAATTGAGGAGGGCGGCTGCCTACTACCCGAAGCAGACACTTTGGGCAGATCTACGTAAAATCCTCTAATTATCAACAAGCTGGATTGATAGATACTGACCACTTGATTACGCTGTGATCCAATTCGAAATCATTACTGTCTTCTTTGCTGCATCGGTGGCATTGGGTCTCGCGCCAGGGCCTGACAATATCTTCGTGCTCACTCAGTCTGCCCTTCATGGGCGTGCCGCTGGGTTATTTGTCACTGCTGGTCTATGTACAGGCCTTCTTGTACACACTACGGCAGTTGCTGTTGGTGTTGCCGCCATTTTCGCGACCTCTGTCATTGCATTTAACACTGTCAAAATTTTCGGTGCGGGATATCTGCTTTATCTTGCGTGGCAGGCTTTCAGGGCGCGATCATCTGGTATTCTCCATAAGAATGATTCTGATACTGGTTTTCGTCACCTCTATGTGCGTGGTGTGGTAATGAATATTACCAATCCAAAAGTAGCGATTTTTTTTCTCGCATTTCTACCACAGTTCGCTGATCCATCTCGGGGTTCTTTAACTCTCCAGCTTTTCATTCTCGGAGCAATATTCATAGTTGCAACAATAATAGTATTCGGATCTATAGCATGGTTTGCAGGAGCAGTAGGGAATTTTATAAAAAAGTCACCCGCAGTGCAGATAGCCATGCACCGGATAGCAGGAGTTATATTCGTTGGACTGGCTCTAAGTCTTCTTGCCACTGAGCGATAGTACAAATAGAACAAATTAGGGTCGACTCTGCTGCTGGTCGTAACGGTTACTCATGCAGCTTAGACTAGTAAATTCTTATGAATGACTGCTAACCACGGCTATTTCAATTCACCTATTGCTGTTGCACAAATTGCTATGCTAATACGCTGCAAGTTTAAAGTCGCAATTAGATAGAAGTGTTACTTCGGTATGTTTTTGTCGCACTGATCAATAGTGTAGTCGCGTATTTTATCTGGCTACATTTTTGTCATATCGGACACCATTACCAGGCCATGTATTGTGTCGGTTGATTGAGCCGTTCCGGATTGTTCATATATTCAAGTTTGTTCTGACATGTTGTCAGAATTATGAGGCAAGTAATCATTTAGTCGGCGTGTATCGCTGTCGATTACCCTTGCAATATTCATTTACACCCTGTCACGTTGAATGTAACCATAGGAGTCGTTAATTTTTTAACTCATCCATGTCAATGAACATCAATGTTATATGTGATTTATCACGTTCGGATTTTTTTTATTTCCCTGTTATGCATCAGATCGCGTATGCTCAAAGCCAATAGCTTATGTCATGTTAGAGATGACAGACTGCAGCCATGATTAATTTTTTGAAGGATGCATCAACATTATGCATACATCTATTCGTGTGCAATAGGCTTTTCGCTGAACAGATAATCCTTAAGTTCTTTATCAAAAGCAGGATCCTTGCGTCGTATCCATTCAAGCACCATGGCGGCATGTTCCTTTTCTTCATCCCTGTTATGGGCAAGGATGGCTTTTAATTCATCGTCTTTGCAGGCGTCGACTCTCTGGTTATACCAGTCAACTGCTTCCAGTTCCTCCATCAATGATGTGATCGCCCGGTGCATGTCCCTGGTTTCATCAGAAATCTCTTCTACAGGTTCGTGATAGCCTTCATTAGACATTCTTTTCTCCTTTTATTAATGGCAGAAAGGTTTTTTGTTAGTGCTAGTCAAAAAGTATGGCAGTAGTCAATATAGTGCAATAGATCAAAATTGATCTAAGCATAATGTATCCGATCTATTGAATTATTACACACAGGCGGCCCGCTAAATAAGCAAATTAAAGATTACCCAATCCTACAAATCAATGCTGGTAATTGCGGGCACATATAAATTCATTAATTTAGATGAAAATTCAATGTAACAATTCACTAAATAATATATCAAATGTATCTTTCATATACTTAGAACACAAACTATAAATACTATTCTAAATCGTGCTAATAGTGTTAATTAGATCAAATAAATTGCATTTTGTTTATTAATTTTCTATTATATGCTTCGTTCTCTAAATAAATACATATTGAATTGATAGGTTCATGAAATCAAATCAGGATTTGAGTGGCGAAGTGCTGATTGCCATCAGGCGAGTGATCAGGGCAGTAGACCTCCATTCTAAAAAACTCAGTCAGGAGTACAATCTGACAGGGCCCCAGGCACTTGTCCTGAAAGAAATCTCGGTGACTAAAGGCATCACTCCCGGTAAACTGGCAAAACGCGTCAGTCTCAGCCAGGCTACCATCACAGATATCGTCAAGCGACTTGAATCACGAGATTGTGTAAAACGTATTCGGGGAATGGATGATCGCAGGAAAGTTGTGCTTGAAATCACTAGCGCAGGTATCAAACTTATTGACACCGCACCACCTCTATTACAGGAAAAGTTTACTCAACGATTCAACCAGCTTGCCGATTGGGAGCAGACATTACTGCTGTCATCTTTGCAACATGTTGCATCCCTTATGGATGCTGATAGTCTTGATGCAGCGCCATTACTGACAAGTGGTGCACCCTGAGTCACTAACGATGCGGGTTCCTTGATAGATATAATGGTATCAATCAAGATCCAAAAGAATTAACGAACAGGAAAATCTCCGTAAACATTTTTTCAACAGTGCAATGGAAAATTCTACAGCAAATAAAACTGACAAGAAGGGCTTATATCTAGTACTGATCAGTCCACACGGCCTGATCAGATCAAAAAACCTGGAACTTGGTCGAGATGCGGATACCGGTGGCCAGACCAAGTACGTCGTCGAGCTGGCCAGTGCTCTTGCTGAGCGTTCAGAAGTGCATCGCGTCGAGATATTAACGCGGCGTATATTTGATTCTGAAATCAGCGCCGATTACTCACGCAGCCGTGAGAAAATCAATGACAAGGCAAGCATAGTACGCATTGAGGCAGGGCCCGAAGAATACTTACGCAAGGAAATGCTGTGGAACCATCTGGACAGTTTTTCTGATAATGCCCTCGAGTATCTGCGTGAGCAGAAACAGCTTCCGGAACTGATCCACAGTCACTACGCGGATGCCGGTTACATCGGCACTCGCCTTAGTAATCAACTTGGCATACCACTTGTCCACACCGGGCATTCGCTGGGTCGCGTTAAACGCCGCCGTCTGCTGGCAAGTGGTGTGAAACGTGATGAGATAGAAAAGCGCTATAACATGTCGCGGCGCATCGATGCCGAGGAAGAAACACTGGCTGCTGCAAGACTGGTCATTGCCAGTACGAGGAATGAAATCGAAGAACAATACGGACTGTATGACCAATACCAGCCTGATCACATGACGGTTAATCCTCCGGGAACTGACCTCGAGAAATTTTACCCACCGACCGGTGAAGAAAGGGAAAGCAGCATCGCTGCCGAGATTCAACGCTTCCTGCGGGAACCCGGTAAACCATTCATTCTTGCCCTGTCGCGCCCGGACGAACGAAAAAATATACGCACCCTGGTGAAAGCTTACGGGAAATCATCTGAGTTACAGAAAATGGCTAACCTGGTGATCATTGCCGGAAACCGTGATGACATTCGGGAAATGGATACTGGTCCGCAGGATGTACTTAAGGATCTGCTGCTGCTGATTGACCGCTATGACCTGTATGGCAGGGTTGCCATGCCCAAGCATCACCGGCCTGAAGATGTGCCAGTACTGTACCGACTTGCTGCAGATTCTCATGGTGTATTCATCAATCCGGCACTAACAGAACCGTTCGGGCTGACCCTGATCGAGGCAGCAGCGAGCGGCTTGCCGATTGTTGCTACAGAAGACGGCGGACCGAGTGATATTATTTCCAATTGCAAGAATGGCATTCTCATTGATCCGCTGGAGATTCAGGATATTAGTAAAGCACTGTTGAAAATACTCTGCGATACCAATTTATGGCACCAGTACGCGGAATCAGGGCTGGCAGGAGTGACGAGATACTATTCATGGGAATCACATGCAAAGCGTTTCCTGGACAGAGTTCGTCCCGTTCTTGAGCAGGTCGAAGATTTAATTCCACCGAGGCTGGCGCGTCGTCCAATGCTGCATCATGATCGCGCAATTTTCACTGATCTCGACCAGAACCTGCTGGGTGATCCGAAATCGCTCGCAGAATTCCTGCGCGTGATGAAGGACAACCGTAAATGTTCAACATTCGGTATTGCCACCGGACGCAGCCTGCAATCAGCGTTAAAAATCATGAGGCGTTATGGTATACCGCAGCCGGATGTTCTGATTACCAGTGTCGGCACGGCAATCCATTATGCACCACAATTGACTGCCGATAGTGCCTGGGCAAGACATATCGATTATCTGTGGCAGCCCAAACGTGTTCGCAAACTAATGGAGTCGGTGCCGGGTATTGAACTACAAAGCAGTTCTGATCAGAGCAAATATAAAATCAGCTATAACATTGATCCCCAGCATGCACCATCACTGGAAGAAATCTATACGCTTATCCGGCAGGATGAACTATCAGTCAATTTGTTTTTCTCTTTTGGCCAGTTCCTGGACATTGTACCTATCAGGGCATCTAAAGGATTTGCACTTCGGTATTTTGCCGACACCTGGGATATACAACTGGACCACATTCTTGCCGCCGGGGGTTCCGGTACCGATGAAGACATGATGCGAGGTAATACGCTTGCTGTAGTCGTTGCCAATCGCCATGATGAAGAACTTTCACACCTGACAGATGTAGATCGCATCTACTTCGCAGGTGAAAGCCATGCTGCCGGTATCCTGGAAGCAATTGATCACTACGATTTCTTCAATGAATGTATCGTTCCCGAAATAACTGAATCAAAGGCCGGTACATGACACGTCCTGCGCTTTTGCTTTGTACTGATATGGATCGCACACTGCTGCCAAACGGCGATGCTGATGAATCGCCGCAAGCAATGGACTTGCTGTCACGCCTGGTTTCTCGTGTTGATGTTCAGCTGGCTTATGTGAGCGGACGGGATCGTAAACTGGTCGAACAGGCTATCGACGAATATCACCTGCCCAGAGCAGATTTCGTTATTGGTGACGTCGGTACCAATATTTATACTGTCGATGGACAGCATTGGCTGAAATGGAACGACTGGCATGACGAGATTCAACATAGCTGGCGTGGATTGACACATGATGAGTTACATCGAAGTCTTAGCGAAATAGATGGCCTGCAGCTTCAGGAGGAAGCAAAGCAGAACCGTTTCAAACTTAGCTACTATGTGCCCGGTGACGTCGATACAGATGCACTGCTGCAAGAGGTGAGACAACTCCTTGCCGACCTGAACATTGATTACAATGCAGTGTGGAGTATTGATGAGACACTCGATCAGGGCTTGCTGGACATATTGCCCGCTGCAGCGAGCAAGTACCATGCAATTGATTATCTTCTTCGCCGTACAGGCTGCGATGTTAACAACACGGTATTTGCCGGTGACAGCGGTAACGATATCGATGTACTCTGCAGCCCGTTACATGCCGTGCTTGTCGCCAATGCAACGAACGAGGTGCGGCAGCAGGCACAACACCTCGCTATGCTGCGAGGCTATGAAAACGCACTGTATATTGCTCGCGGCGGATACCTGGGTATGAATGGTAATTATGCAGCAGGCATCCTTGAAGGAATACAGCATTATCATCCTGAATTGGTGCCATTGCAGGAAGGTGATTATGTCACAGCCTGATAGTTCAACGATCCCATGTGTATTTGGAGAAGTTCTCTTTGACCGCTTCCCTGATGGATCAGAGGTGCTCGGCGGTGCACCGTTCAATGTCGCCTGGAACCTGCAGGCTTTTGGCAGTAGCCCGATATTTATCAGCCGTGTAGGGGAAGACGAGCTCGGAGAAAAAATACGCACGCAGATGCAGAACTGGAATATGGATACATCGGGCCTGCAAACAGACACCAAGCATGCGACCGGTACGGTGGATATCACACTGCATAATAATGAGCCATCATTTGAAATCGTAGCTAACTCTGCCTATGACCATATCGCAGCCGATGCTATACCTGCTGTCCAGGCAAGCATGATCTATCATGGCAGTCTGGCCTTACGCGATAATAATAACCGCAGCGCCCTCATGTCACTCAAACAGCGTACCCGGGCAGACGTGTTCATGGATGTCAATCTGCGTGATCCATGGTGGAAAACACAGGATCTGCATGAAATGATGTCAGGAGCCCGCTGGATCAAACTCAACGAAAATGAACTGGCAATGCTGGCCAATGATGGCGGAGACCAGCACGAGCAGGCGATATACCTGGCAGAAAAGTACAGTCTTGAACTGGTCGTTGTGACGTTAGGCGGGGAGGGGGCGTTTGCATTAGGTTCCAATGGTAGTATGCACCAGATCCGACCGACAGCAAATATAGATGTCGTAGATACAGTAGGTGCTGGCGATGCCTTTGCCAGTGTCTGCATGCTCGGGATAGAGAACAACTGGGAAATCAGCGAAATGCTCGAACGTGCCCAGCAATTTGCATCGGCTATTGTGGGCATACGTGGCGCGACAACAGATGCACTGGAATTCTACGAGCCTTTTGTACGAAAATGGGATCTTTAGATTAATTTCAATAACTGATAAAGCTGCTTCAATCAATGTACGAACAGGTTTCCCACTCATTACTCAATGAGATTCTCGATGAACTGAAATCGCGCTTTCAGCGCGACGATCTGCGCCATTTCTATACCCGGCTCGGTGCCAACTTCTATGCTATCCATTCGCTGTTTTCCGTATTATATGGAGACAGGGCTGACTTCAAGAAGCAGATGCGGAACCTGGTTGCAGTGATGGCAAACCAGTATCTGCAGCGCAGTGAAGAACTCGAGGAGACGGACAAACAGCGTGAAAAAGACCATAACTGGTTTCTATCACAGGAATGGGTTGGCATGGCGCTTTATGCCGATGCCTTTGCCGATGATCTGAAAGGTGTTACAGAAAAATTACCCTATCTGCAGGAACTCGGTGTGAACATGGTACACGTGATGCCGATCCTGCGCTGTCCACATGGTGCCAGTGATGGCGGTTATGCAGTCAGCGATTTTCGCAAGGTGGATACCCGAGTTGGTACTCTCGATGATGTCAGAACACTGTCGAGTCACATGCATAAACGGGACATGCTGCTCGCCCTCGATGTCGTGGTCAACCATACCTCAGATGAGCACGAATGGGCGCATCGCGCCCGCCAGGGAGATAAAGAATACCAGGATTATTTCTATATCTTCGACAACCGCGAAGTCCCTGATATGTTCGAACAGACCATGCCGGAAATCTTTCCTGAGACCGCACCCGGCAACTTCACCTGGGACGAGGTGATGAATAAATGGGTAATGACGGTTTTCAACAACTACCAGTGGGACCTCAATTACAGCAACCCGGCCGTGTTCATCGAGATGATCGATATCATTCTTTTCTGGGCCAACCAGGGAGCAGATATCGTGCGTCTTGATGCGGTGGCTTTTCTATGGAAAAAGATTGGCACCAATAGCCAGAACCTGCGCGAGGCCCATCTGATCCTGCAGTTGCTCAAGGACTGTTGCCAGGTGACTGCCCCGGGCGTGCTTTTTATCGCTGAAGCGATCGTGGCACCAGTCGAAATCACCAAGTATTTCGGTGAGGATGCGGTTATCGCCAAGGAATGTGAACTGGCCTACAACGCCACCTTTATGGCTCTGTTGTGGGATGCGGTGGCAACGCGCAACGCACTACTGCTAAAGCAGGGTATAAAAAGTCTGCCCAACAAACTGGACCGCGCATCCTGGCTCAACTACGTTCGCTGTCATGACGATATCGGCCTGGGTTTCGATGATTACGACATCGAACAGGCGGGCTACGACCCCAAAGCGCACCGTCGCTTCCTTGTCGATTACTACACCGGTATCTATGATGATTCTCCTGCCCGCGGACTGCCATTTGGTGTCAATGAAAAGACCGGGGATGCGCGTATATCAGGCGCGCTGGCATCGCTGGTTGGCCTCGAAGCGGCCCTGGAACACGGGGATGGCGAGGCCACCGATATTGCTATACAACAGATCCTTCTGCAGCACAGCATGATCATGTCTTACGGCGGCATACCACTGCTTTACTATGGTGACGAGATCGGTACGCTAAATGACTGTACCTACCTTGAGGATGAAAGCAAGGCGAGTGACTCTCGCTGGGCTCACCGCCCGAAAATTGACTGGCAAAAAGCCGAGCAACGATTCAATCATGGTACGCCGGAGCAGCGCATTTTTGATGGTATTAAGCACATGATATCAGTGCGCCAGGCCATACCAGCCTTTGCTGATTTCAACAATCGTGAGCTGCTCGATATCGAAAATCCACATCTCTTCGCATTTTTACGAACAAACCTGGAAATACCTTCAGAGGTTGTCCTGGTGGTAGCGAATTTTGATAGTGAGCCGCAATACCTGGACCTTAAGGAACTTGGCAATCGCGGCGCTTTCGAGTATGGCCAGATCAGAGACCTGCATTCAGGTGAAGTGCCGTCGATGTTCAAGGATCAGCTGGTTGTTCCACCTTTTCATTTTTACTGGTTGTGTGACTGAGATGCGAACTAATTATCAGGCATAGTCAAAGTCGGTGGGTGGAAGCTGTATTTGGTATTGTCTTAATCCTGTCATTCAAAACGTTCTGTTTCTTCTCATATATCCTCTCTTTGTATGACGAGGTTTGTTGCAAAATAATGCATGGTTCTCGCCAAAAAGGAGTATCATAAGCCAATGTCCTCGTTCCAGTTTCATGCAGCCGTCGAAGATTGGTTCTACAGACATTTCAGCGCACCTTCCGAGGTTCAGGCACAGGCCTGGCCAGCTATACAGGCCGGTCAGAATACAATAATCGCGGCACCCACCGGCTCCGGCAAGACGCTTGCCGCTTTCATGGCGGCGATCAATCAGCTGGTACACCACGGCCTGCAGTTCCCACTAGCGGATGAAACCCATGTGCTGTATATCTCGCCGCTGAAGGCGCTGTCCAACGACATCCACAGAAACCTGGAATTGCCGTTGAATGGCATTCGCGATGCTTTGCTTGAAAATGGATATGCCGATGTACCAATACGTGCCCAGGTGCGCACCGGTGATACCACACAGGCGGAGCGTGCGATGATGAAGCGTTATCCTCCACATATCCTGGTCACCACGCCGGAGTCGCTGTTTATCCTGCTGACCTCGGAGTCCGGCCGCGAGATGCTGAGAACAGTGCGCAGCGTGATCGTCGATGAAATACATGCAGTGGCCGGAAACAAGCGTGGTGCTCATCTGAGCCTCAGCCTGGAGCGGCTAAATCAGCTTTGTGACCAGACGCCGGTGCGTATTGGGATATCGGCAACACAGAAACCGATCGAAGACATGGCATCATTCCTGATCGGACAGCATCAGCAACTGGAGCAGCGAGCCTGCACGATTGTCGATACCGGTTACACGCGCAAGCGCGACCTGGCCATCGAGATGACCGGTTCCCCACTCGAGTCCGTGATGGCCAACGAAGCCTGGGATGAAATCTATATGCGCCTGCAGCAGTTGATCGAGCAGCATCGCACCACGCTGATTTTTGTCAACACACGACGGCTGGCCGAGCGTGCTGCTGCGGCACTGGCGGAAAAGCTGGGTGAAGAAGCAGTGACTTCGCACCATGGTAGCCTGGCGAAGGAGCATCGGCTAAATGCGGAGCAACGGCTGAAGTCTGGCTCGCTACGCGCACTGGTGGCAACGGCCTCACTGGAACTCGGCATCGATATTGGTGATGTAGACCTGGTTTGCCAGATGGGTTCCCCGCGCAGTATTGCCACCTTCCTGCAGCGTGCAGGCCGTTCCGGGCACCATCTCACCGGTACCCCAAAGGCCCGCTTATTCCCGCTCAGCCGGGACGACCTGGTGGAATCGGCGGCCATGCTCGATGCGATAAGGCGTGATGAACTCGACCGTATTCTGATCCCGGAACATCCTCTGGATGTGCTGGCGCAGCAAATCATTGCCGAGGTGTCAGCACGTGAATGGAACGAGAATGAACTGTACCAGGTATTCAGCTGCGCACGACCTTATCACAAGCTTGATCAACAGCAGTTCCTCGACGTGTTGAAAATGCTGGCCGAGGGCTTTCACACCCGGCGCGGGCGGCGCGGTGCCTATCTGCATCGCGATGCGGTTAATGGCGTACTGCGGCCGCGACGCGGCGCGCGCCTGACGGCCATAACCAATGGCGGCGCGATCCCCGACCAGTTTGACTACGATGTGATCCTGCAGCCGGAAGGACTTTTTGTCGGTAGTCTGAACGAAGACTTCGCCTTCGAAAGCATGCCAGGTGATATCTTCCAGCTTGGCAACCTTTCCTACCGCATGCTGAAGATCGAGCAAGGCAGGGTTTACGTCGAAGATGCGCACGGTCTGCCGCCGACCATCCCGTTCTGGTTCGGCGAAGCGCCCGGCAGGACTGATGAACTGTCACTGGCAGTGTCGCGCCTACGGGAAACCATCAATATACTGCTCGATGACGGGCAACAATCGGCAATACAATACCTGCAGCAGGAGCTAGCGCTGGACCCGGCAGCCTCGCAACAGCTGACCGAATACCTGGCAACGACCCGGGCCGTGTTCGGGGTGATACCGTCGCAGAAGACAATCGTGTTTGAACGCTTCTTCGATGAAACGGGCGACATGCATTTCGTGATCCACGCCCCCTTCGGTTCACGGGTCAACAAGGCCTGGGGACTGGCGTTGCGCAAACGCTTTTGCCGCCGCTTCAACTTTGAGCTGCAGGCTGCAGCCAACGAGGACAACCTGATCCTGTCGCTTGGCCCTACCCACAGTTTTCCATTGCAGGAACCCGCCGCTTATCTGACCGCCAGCACCGTCGAGCATGTGCTGGTTCAGGCCCTGCTCGATGCACCGATGTTTCCAACCCGTTGGCGCTGGGTTACTAATATATCTCTGGCGGTGCCGCGCAGGCGCGGCGGCAAGCGAGTGCCGGCGCCATTCCAGCGCAACGATGCGGAAGATCTCGTTGCGCTGGTGTTCCCGGATCAGCTTGCCTGTTTTGAAAATATCCAGGGCGAGCGTGAAGTACCGGACCATCCGCTGGTGCAGCAGGCACTGTGGGATTGCCTGCACGAGCTGATGGACATTGATGGCCTGAAAAAGGTACTGACCGGTATCGAGCAACAGACCATCCAGGTGGTGGCTAAGGATTTGCCGACGCCGTCGCCAATGGCGTACGAGATCCTTAATGCCCGCCCGTATGCGTTCCTTGACGATACGCCGGCCGAGGAACGGCGGGCGCTGGCGGTGCAGCAGCGCCGCCTGGATCCGCACACCGCAGCCGACATGGGACGCCTGAATCCCGACGCCATCGGTAATGTAAAAGACGAGGCCTGGCCGCAGCCGCGCGACGCCGATGAGCTGCATGATGCGCTGGTGATCACCGGCTTTATTGCTGAAAGTGAAATTGGCACTGAGGAGGTGGAAAGCTGGTTGCGGATGCTGGCGGAGCTGCAACAGCAGCAGCGTGCTACCCGCCTGCAACAGCCGGGCGGTGATATGTTGTGGGTGGCAGCAGAACGACTGCAGGCGATACAGCTGTTGTGTCCAGAAGGCAAGGCAGCGCCTCCGATAAATCCCCTGCCGGCAGCGGAAGCCGAATCGATGGAAACTGCTTTGACCGAAATTCTGCGCAGCCGGCTGGAAAGCCTGGGCCCTGTTACTGTCGCTGAGCTGGCGCAAACGATGCAGAAATCGACAGATGAAGTCCAGCAGGCACTATTGCGTCTGGAGCAGGAAGGCTTTGTGATCCAGGGCCATTTTGATCCACGGCAATCAGACATCGAGTGGTGCGAGCGTGGCCTGCTGGCGCGCATCCATCGCTACACCCTGAAGCAACTGCGTAGTGAAATCGAACCGGTAAGCCCGGCTGATTTTATGCGCTTTCTGTTCAACTGGCAGGGCCTGCAGGAACCTGCACAGGGTATTGCCGCACTGGAAAGAATCATACTGCAGCTTGAAGGTGTCTGCCTGCCCGCCGGCAGCTGGGAAGAAGACATCCTGCCAGCGCGGTTACAGCCTTATTTTTCCACTGAACTGGATGAACTGTGCAGTTCTGGCAGGCTCACCTGGTTGCGTCTGCATCCACCAGCAGGCAATGGCAGCAAGCGCAGGAACCCGGCAATCAGGACCACACCGCTGGCGTTTATCTTTCGACACAATTTGATGATCTGGAACCATGAAATAACAGTAGCGCCGAAAGGGCTGAGTTCATCCGCGAACAGGGTGCTCGAGGTTTTGAAGCAATGGGGCGCCAGTTTCTTTGACGAGTTACAACAGCAAACGGGGTTATTGAAAACTCAACTGGAATCTGCACTTGGTGAACTGGTTGCATGGGGAATGGTCAACTCGGACCAGTTCCAGGGGCTACGTGCTCTGATTACGCCGCAAAAGAAAAAGCAGCGCAGGCGACGCAGTACCGCTTCACAAACGCCATTGGCAGCTGGCGGCCGCTGGTCACTGATCCGTCCGCCAATACAAAACGAAAACGATCAGCAGCGCATAGAACAAGTTGCGCGCACCCTGCTGACACGCTATGGCGTGGTGTTCAGGAAACTGCTGGAACGGGAAACTATGTTACCGTCGTGGCGTGAACTGCTGTACGTCTTGCGCCGTCTGGAAGCGCGCGGTGAAATCCGTGGCGGGCGTTTCGTGCAGGGCTTTGCCGGTGAGCATTTCGCACTGCCGGAAGCAGTCAGCCTGCTGCGCGATGTACGCAAGCATATTAATGGCGAGCAACTGATTACAATCAGCAGTGCTGATCCATTGAATCTGACTGGTATCATCACACCAGGCAAGCGCATCGCTGCGCAGGCGGGCCATCGCATTCTTTATAAAGACGGAAAACCAGTCGCGACCAAGCAGGGTGGTGAGGTCGAAATCGATGCAAACATACCGGCCAGTGAGCACTGGCATATCAAGACACTGCTGACACGCAAACATCATCCCACAGCTTTCCATAAAGCGCATGAGGGGCCGCTGTTATGAAAATACCTGGTGTCTGCGTATAAAGTAATTATTCATATTAGCTAGAGCTGGTTTGATACCGGTATCAGTCTGAGCAGCTGGCTCTGGATTCGCAGCATGTCATCGACATCGGGTTCTTCATCAACAGTTCCGGCAGATGATATCCAGCGCAGCCCTTCATCGCTGTATGTCAGTCGCCAGCTGTTTTCAGGACGGATAAGGATGTTAAACGATTCCCGCAAGGCGTCAGCCAGTTCTTTCGACCGTATAAGCACGCCAAGTTCCGTATTAAGATATAGCGAACGACGGTCCAGATTCATCGATCCTACGAAGACGACCTCATCATCAAAAATAATATACTTCGAGTGCAGCGAATGCTGCTCTGCTATGCGAACCTTGTCGAACTCCTGGTCTGCGCGCATTTCATAGAGTTCAACACCGGTTTCCAGGATCGCTTTTCGGTGACGCGCGTAGGCGGAGTGTGCAATCACAATATCATTAGTTGCCAGCGAGTTGGTCACTACCCTCATCCGGACACCACGCTCATTTAGCGTTCGTGCAATGTCGAAAAGGATTGGTGTTGGGACAAGATAGGGCGATACGACCAATGCTTCTCGTTGTACATTCATTGCGACTTCTTTTAGTTCGGCCGCAATTTCATCCGGCATATCGAACCAGCGCACGCTAGGATCATCGATAACTGTTGACGCCTCCTCGAGTTCAAAGCCTTTTCGCAACCTGTCCAGGGTATATTTATAGTCAGAATTTTTGAACATGGTTACCAGCTGCGGATGATCAGCCAGGCGCTGATGAATCCGGCCACGAAGCATTTCCATGTCGTCTTTGCGCAGTGATCCATGCGCAATCTCACTGATGGGAAATGCCCAGCGGCTGTTCCAGTACGAATCGAAACCTTGTGATAGCTCACTTACGATAGCGCCGGAAAGCAGTATATCGGTGTCTATAAAATTTCGCTTTTTGCTATAGCCAAAATAGTCGTCGCCGATATTGCGCCCGCCGATGATCGCCAGCTGGTTGTCAGCAACAAGAAGTTTGTTATGCATCCGGTGATTGAGGCGGTTGCCGTCTATGGCGAACTCGGTGACTTTAAACAGTTCCAGTGGGAAGTGCATGCGCACGCTGAACGGGTTGAAGGTGCGTATCTCGATATTCGGGTGGGCATCCAGTACATTCAGCTTGCTTACCAGGCCCATAACCTGGATGTCGTCGACCAGGGCGCGAACCCGGACGCCACGGTCAGCAGCCTGCAGCAACTTCTCGATGACAAAGATGCCCGTGGGGTCGTTTTGCCAGATAAAGTACTGCACATCGATGCATCGATCGGCGGCTTCGATAAGGTCAATACGCGAGCGCAGTGCGAATGCGGCATCTTCAATAAGGACTGCTTTCTCCTTATTTAACTCCTCGACGCCGACATAGTTGGCAATTCTTGATTGCTGACTGGCCGGTAGCGCATGGGTTTTAGTTTCATGTTCGCCACTGGGTGTATAAGCACAACCGTTTACAACAAGCGTAATCGAAAGAATTAAGGTGTGCAGATAGTGATGATTACCCACGTGCTAATGAATGTTTCTCAAACAGTGATGATATACGGTGTGTATTATTCACCTGATTCTGCCGGCAGCGGTGGCGGATCAGGAATTACTATATCATCTGGATCTGGAAATTCAATGCCACAGCCCTCACTGCAGGGATCAAAATCGCTACTAGCATTGGACATGGCAAGCGCGAGTGGAACGATGACCAGAGCAGCACCAAGTAATTGCCCGGCAAAATTGCCCACCGAGGCGTCCGGATTAGGCTCACCATAGCCTTTGTCATCTGAATTAGTACTTTCGTCATTGGCATATAGCTTTGCCAGCGGGCTGAATAATGTCATTCTGCCGGGATCCGAGGAGATTACCGGCATGCGGTATGTGGCCAGCATGCCAGTTTCTTTTTGTGACTGAAACCCAGCTGGCCTCATCGACATATACAGATTGCTAACGGTCTGTTTGCCACCAAATGTCAGTTCATACTGGATCATCTGTACATGGCCGTCTGCCGTTGCCTTCACCGGACCCAGAGCCACTGGTAAATATGCCACACTGAGCAAAACATATCGTACAGATCATTTCATCACTGATCTGAACATGACTTCCTCCAATCGAATTCACGTAGCTTAATTGTGTTTATTAATGACGCAAAAATCAAATATTATCAAGCTGTATATTTTTCATGTTCATTATTCAGAGAATTTCAGTGCTGGATTAAAAGATTATGTGGTTTCTCAGGTGATCGATCCGTGGGTATAATGAATCGATCAATTACTGATACAAATAATAAAAGGCGCTAGTAGTGACCCATATCATAAGTTTAACCATCACCTTGTTTCTCCTATGGCTAGGGCTTTCGGGGCATTTTGAGCCATTACTGATATTGATTGGTGTTGCATCGACCTTGCTCGTTGTTTTTCTTGCCACCCGCATGGAAGTCATTGACCATGAGAGCCACCCGATTCACCTGACCGTGCGTCTGTTAAGCTTCTGGGGCTATCTCGCGCGCGAAATTGTACTGGCCAATATCGATGTTATTAAACGCATACTGACGCCAGGAAAATCAATCAGTCCACAAATGATCACCTTGCCGCTACCACAAAAGAGCGACCTGGGTCGGGTTATTTATGCCAATGCGATCACGTTGACGCCCGGTACTGTCAGCGTGCAGCTCGACCGGGACACGATCACAGTCCACGCCCTGGCAAAGGAAACAGCTGATGCACTGGCCACTGGTGAAATGGCGCGCAAAGTACCGGATGATGGGACAGCAGCAGGATGATGTATACCGCAGCAGCGTTAGCGATTCTTATAACGATGGGACTGGCACTGGCCCGTGCGCTGCTTGGCCCGACGGTCTACGATCGAATTCTGTCTGTAAATATGTTCGGTACCAAGACCGTGTTGCTAATTGCAGTTTTCGCTTTCCTTTCAGGCCAGACCGATATCCTGGACATTGCACTGGTTTATGCGCTGATCAATTTTATTGGCGTGGTTGCCGTGCTGAAACTGATCGAGCAGGGCAATTTCTTTACCTCGGGTGAAAAAGATGAGCGCGAGGTAGAGTCGGAATAATGGTTCTCGATATACTTAGCTGGATTTTCCTCGTTGCTGGTGGACTGCTGGGCATCATCGGTGGCATTGGTATTCACCGCTTTCCGGATTTTTTTACCCGCCTGCACGCTGCCGGAACGACCGATACATTATGTGCTGCACTGATCCTTATCGGTCTGGGCCTGCAGTCCGGTTTAACCCTGGCAAGTTTCAAGCTGGTTTTAATCTTCGCTTTTATACTGTTTACCAGCCCGACGGCATCGCATGCACTGGCAAACGCTGCCCTGCATGGTGGCCTCGAACCTCTGCTTGACGATGCAGAGGAAGAGGCTGGATCGTGATTGATAACCTGTTAAATATAACATTGCTGGCATTTCTGGCGATCACAGCTTTCGCCATCATTCGTATACGGAATTTATTCGCCGTTATCATGCTGTTTGGCATATACAGTCTGCTTTCTGCAGGTCTGTTTGTAGTACTGGATGCCGCTGACGTGGCATTCACCGAAGCGGCAGTTGGTGCGGGAATTTCCACGGTGCTGATGCTGGCCACTCTTGCCTTGACCAAAAATCATGAAGAAAAACCGCCGGCTCACCGGCCCTGGTTGCCAATGATTGTCGTACTGGTTACCGGTGCTGCGCTTGTTTACGGCACTGTCGATATACCATCTTTCAGTGATTCAGAGGCACCAGCGCATAAACATGTCGCCCCGCGTTACATCGAAGAGGGTTTTAAAGAGACCGGCGTACCGAACCTGGTTACGGCGGTTCTTGCCAGTTATCGTGGCTTTGATACGCTGGGTGAGGTGACCGTGATTTTTACCGCGGGCATTGGAGTGCTGCTTTTGCTGGGCAGACGACGTGGGAGAAAACGCGGCGACGAGGATAATAATGAAACATAACCTTATCCTCAGGGTCATTGCCAAATTGCTTATTCCGATTATCGTCCTTTATGCGTTGTATGTGCAATTTCATGGCGATTTTGGTCCGGGAGGAGGGTTCCAGGCCGGCGTTATTTTCAGTGTTGCATTTATATTTTATGCGCTCGTATATGGAATTGAAACCGCCGAGCGCGTCATGCCGGAATCCGTGCTGCGCATACTGGCCAGCCTTGGGGTGCTGATTTATGCCGGCACCGGTGTAGCAACCATGCTGCTGGGCGGCAATTTTCTCGACTATAACGTGCTCGCATCAAACCCGATTGCCGGTCAGCATATCGGAATTCTGGTCATCGAACTGGGAGTCGGCATTACGGTCAGCTCGGTCATGCTGTTGATATTTTTCATCTTTGCCGGGCGGGCTAGACAGTAATGGATTTCATTTTCGGACATTACAATTACTGGATTGTCATTATTCTGATGATGGCAGGATTCTATACCGTAATAAGCCGTGGTAACCTGATCAAGAAAATTACCGGCCTTAATATTTTTCAAACCTCCGTCTTTCTGCTCTATATCAGTATTGGTAACGTTGAGGGAGGCACAACGCCCATCATTGCCGAAGGTGTCGAGCAGTATTCCAACCCACTACCACACGTTCTAATTCTCACCGCAATCGTGGTCGGTGTTGCCACCACGGCACTGGGCCTGGCGCTCGTCGTGCGCATCAGGGAAGAGTACGGAACGATTGAGGAAGAAGACATCCATAAACAGGATGAGTCGCTGTGATTGAAACTCATACCAGCCTGTTGCTGGTGGTGATACCCCTGCTGGCAGCACCGGTTACAGCGATCCTGCCAAACGGCCGGCTGCCCTGGCTGCTTACCCTCGCTGTCAGCTGGTTGTGCTTTGTCCTGGCGATCTGGCAGTTCATGCAGGTAATGGACGGTAGTGTTATCAGCTATGAACTGGGTGGCTGGGAGCCACCATGGGGCATCGAATATCGCATCGATATTGTCAATGCATTTGTCGCCCTGATCGTCGCTGGCATGGCAGCGGTGACGTTACCTTACGCGTTGCTCAGCGTCGAACAGGAAATTCCCAAGGACAGAATATCGCTATTCTATGCCACCTTGCTGCTGTGTCTCGATGGCCTGCTTGGTATAGCGATGACGGGTGACGTCTTCAACCTGTTCGTGTTCCTGGAAATCTCATCGTTGTCCAGCTATACCCTGATTAGCATGGGGCGGCAGCGCAAAGCGCTGACGGCATCGTACCAGTACCTGATCATGGGGACCATCGGGGCCACATTTCTGCTGATCGGGATTGGCCTGATTTATTCAGAAACTGGGTCGCTGAACATGGTGGACCTGAACAATCGCCTGCCAGCTGTTTTTGAACATCGAACTGTACATACTGCTTTTGCATTTATCGTGGTCGGTGTCGGCCTGAAGCTTGCCATGTTCCCGTTGCATCTCTGGCTGCCGAATGCCTACACCTATGCACCGTCGGCGGTGACTGTATTTCTTGCCGCGACAGCTACCAAGGTAGCAGTGTATGTCATGCTGCGCATGGTATTCAATGTATTCTCGACAGGCTTTGCCTATGTGACGCCGACAGATGATATGTTTCTGCTGCTCGGCGTGTTTGGCGTTGTGTTCGCATCAATCTCCGCAATCGGCCAGAAGGATGCCAAGCGTTTGTTGGCTTATTCCAGTGTCGCCCAGATCGGCTACATCCTGCTCGGTATCGGTTTTGCCTCGGCATTGGGGCTGACTGCTGCTGTCGTGCATATCTTCAATCATGCCCTGATGAAGGCTGCCCTGTTCATGGCAGTAGGGGCACTGGTTTACCGTATCGGTTCCAGCCACATTACCCAGATCCGGGGACTTGGCAGGCAGATGCCCTGGACCTTCGGTGCCCTGGTGATTGCCGGCCTGAGCCTGATCGGCGTCCCCGGCACCGCGGGTTTCATTAGCAAGTGGTACCTGGTTCTTGCTGCCATCGAGCAGCAGGCCTGGGTGATAGCTATCGTGATACTGGCTGGATCGCTGTTGGCAGTGATCTATATATGGAAACTGGTGGAGGCTTTGTTCTTCCAGCCTGCCATCGACGACACTAAATCAGTCAGGGAAGCTCCACTCTCCCTGCTTGTGCCAACCTGGATACTGGTGCTGGCCAATATTTATTTTGGGCTGAATACCGAGCTGACAGTCAATGCAGCCACTATTGCCGTGCAGGTGCTGGAGAATATCCCGCAATGACTGGCCAGTGGCTGATGATACTGGCGATTGCTCTACCGCTAGCAGGTGCTGCGGGCATTGTTCTTTGCGGCCGCTGGCCGAATCTGCGCGAAAGCGTCACCCTGGTGACAGCCGTGAGTCTCGGCCTTATCGTCATCGAACTATATTCACGACTGCAGCAGGGTGCCAGCCTGACCCTGCAGCTGGTCGAGCCGCTGCCGGGACTGCCAATTTATTTTGCCATCGAACCGCTGGGTATGTTGTTTGCGTTGGTTGCAGGATTACTCTGGTTCGTGACCTCGGTCTATGCCATCGGTTACATGCGTAGCCACAAAGAAAAAAACCAGACCCGGTTCTACGCGATGTTTGCCATTGCTATCGCCAGCACCATGGGTACCGCCTTTGCCGGCAATATGTTTACCCTGTTTTTATTCTATGAAGTGCTCACCCTGTCGACCTATCCACTGGTAGCGCATACCGGGACTGAAGAGGCGAAGCGGGGAGCACGGACCTATCTCGGTATCCTGCTTGGTACCTCGATCGGGCTGCAGCTGCTGGCCATCATGATTACCTATTCACTGACCGGAACGCTGGATTTCCGTGAAGGGGGCATCGTCGCTGAGCATCTCGATCCGGCCTGGGTCGGGGTACTCTACGCCCTGTTCATATTTGGAATTGGCAAGGCTGCAGTGATGCCGTTTCATCGCTGGCTGCCTGCGGCCATGGTTGCCCCGACACCGGTCAGCGCCCTGTTGCATGCCGTCGCCGTCGTCAAGGCGGGTGTTTTTACCGTGCTCAAGGTTACCGTGTATATCTTCGGCACCGACTTCATCGTTTCGTCCAGTGCCAGTGACTGGCTGATCTGGTTTGCCGCTGCGACCATCCTGCTGGCCTCACTGGTAGCAATGAATCAGGACAATCTGAAACGCCGGCTTGCGTATTCTACTGTCAGCCAGCTCAGCTACATCGTACTCGGTGCGCTGCTGGCCACGGAGTCGAGCATCATCGGTGGTGCACTGCATATCACCATGCATGCCTTTGCCAAGATCACCCTGTTCTTCGCTGCCGGTGCCATCCTCGTCGCAGCACACAAGACCGAGGTCAGTCAGCTCAATGGCCTCGGCAGGCAGATGCCTCTCACTTTCCTGTTCTTTACCATCGGGGCATGCAGCATCATTGGCCTGCCGCCGTTCGGTGGCATGTGGAGCAAGTGGTACCTGGCGATGGGGACTATCGAAGCGGGGCAGTATATGCTGCTCGGCGTGCTGATGCTCAGCTCATTGCTGAATATCGTCTACCTGCTGGCCATACCTGCACGGGCTTTCTTCAGCAAAGCAACCTCGGCAGACAATCATTCCCATGGCGAAGCACCATGGACATGCCTGGTAGCCATGTC
>JARFRD010000094.1 GCA_029287435.1 Gammaproteobacteria bacterium | reverse complement strand
CATCAAGAAGAGCTTATATCAGTTCCAATCAGAACATACGTTTACGCATCGAGGCAGACTTGCGCGAGCAGGCGCTCAAGGATGCAAAGGAAGAAGCCGAGATTGCCAACCAGGCGAAATCGACCTTTCTTTCCAGCATGTCGCACGAATTGCGCACACCGCTTAATGCGATTCTTGGCTATACCCAGCTGCTCGAACATGATGCACTGCTGTCAGAAAAGCAACGTAAGGAAATTCGGGAAATCGACAGCGCCGGTAACATGCTACTCGAACTGGTCAACCAGATCCTCGACCTGGCGCGCATTGAAGAAGGCAATCTGCGCGTATCGCTGGAAAGCATCCCGCTGCAAAACGTGTTACAGGAGTGTAAATCACTGATCAAACCTATGGCGAATGCACGCCATATTATGCTTGACGTCATCGACGATACCACCTGCCACGTCATCGCCGACCACACCCGGTTAAAGCAGGTCATCCTTAACCTGATGTCGAACGCGATCAAATATAATCATGAGAATGGATCTGTAACCGTCAGGTACAGTTTTCCAACAGAAGGTCGTGTCTGCATCGAAGTAAAAGACACGGGCTATGGTATTCCTCGCAACAAGATCAACCATATTTTTGATCCTTTTTTCCGTCTTGAAGAAAACTCGCGCAAGATCGAAGGCACAGGCATTGGACTTGCTATCTCGAACAAGCTGACGCAGATGATGAAAGGCACACTCAGCGTTCAAAGCGAGCTCGGTCAGGGCAGCACATTCTGGGTAGACCTGCCGTGCTCAGCGGAATGTCCGTGCATGGAAAATCCAGACATTCAGGAAAATGAGAAAAAGCAACAGGGCAAGCAACAGGAACCAGAGAAAGCCAGCGACAAAATACTGGTTGTCGAAGATAACCCGTCAAATCTGAAGCTGATATCAAGCCAGCTGACTACCCTGGGCTACAAGGCTGATCTTGCGAGTAACGGCAAAGAAGCACTCAACATGATCATGCATAACCACTATGCCCTGGTGCTAACCGACTGCAATATGCCAATAATGGATGGTTACGACCTGGTCACGGAAATTCGCAACAACAACATTTCCGTCCCGGTCGTGGCGCTGACGGCCGATGCCTTTCCCGAGAGTGAAGAAGCCTGTATAAAAGCCGGCATGAATGACAGAATCATCAAGCCCGTCAGTCTGCAAAAATTAAATGATACTCTACAGCAATGGCTCAAGACCGGAAATAAATACCGGGATTCAGGAAACCAGTGAGAAACAAGGTGACTTCAACTATAAGTTAGTTAATACCTGAATAACTTACTGACGAGTCATTAGCAGATATGGCAAAGCCTACTGAAAAAGAACTTGATATAGCTATACAAATGGCCATCCAGATGCGCGAAAAAAACAAGGATCCGTTTCATCTGGCCCAGTGTCTGCTGAGTCATAACTTTCGTATGAAACACCTTGAAGATGTACTGCAAAAAGCTGACCGTTACATCAACATGGGCATGGCAGAACACGAAAGATCACAGCTTATTCGGGCAATAGAGAAAGCCAAGGACATCGAGTCCTATACATCACAGCAGCGTGACGAACCGTTTGGACTGGAATAGAAACAGCCCTTTGTGTGTCACTGCATAACACGCGCTTTTCCCACACCTCTTTTGTCAGAAGCAGCATCGATTTTTCCAGTTTGCTTGTGCTCAACGAGTACATGCATATCGCCATATGTGCCATCCAAGCCTTTAACTTCATGCCCCATCTCAAACAGAGTCGTTAGGACACTATCACTGAGAGTATTTGGTTCGTGGAATAATTGATCAGGCAGATACTGATGATGAAAACGGTCTTTATTCACCATGCTGTCAGCCGTGTTTCCCAGGTAAAAATCTAGTGCAGCCAGCATCACCATAGTGATAATACGGCTGCCACCGGGCGTCCCCACTACTGCAAGCCTGTCTTCAGTTTCGAGGAAAGTGGGAGACATGCTGGAAAGCATGCGTTTACCCGGCGCAATCGCATTGGCTTCCGCACCAACGAGGCCATAGACATTGGGCGCACCTGGTTTAGCCGAAAAATCATCCATTTCATCATTCAGTAGTACACCTGTACCTTCTGCGACAAAGCAAGAGCCGAAGGGGTAATTAATTGAAAGTGTAGCGGAAACCCTGTTACCAAACTTGTCGATGATAGAGAAATGTGTCGTATCCATCCCCTTGTTGTTATCAACCATTACTGCTGGTAATGCTTCACTGGGGGTGGCTTCATCCAGGGTAATGGTTGCAGCCATTTCTTTTGCATGCTCACTAGATAGCAGTCGTTCAACAGGCACATCAACATAATCGCTATCCCCAAGATATTCCGCTCGGTCCCTGTATGCGCGACGCATAACTTCCGTAAGCAGATGAATGCGGCTGATTTCAGACATGCTTTCGAAGTCAAAGCCGGATAACATGTTGAACATCTGTACCATGGCAATACCACCTGAGGAAGGTGGTGGTGCCGATATAATTTTCATACCACGGTATTCGCCAACGATTGGCTGGCGCTCAATAACGCGATATTCATCAAAATCACGCTGTTGCCAGATACCACCGTTAGCTTCCATAGACCTGAGCAGTTTGTCAGCTGTTTCCCCCTTGTAGAAGCCATTTGCTCCCCTTGTCGCGATCAGTTCGAGCGTGTGTGCAAGCTCAGTCTGTACGATACGTGTACCCGGTTCTGGTGCCTTGTTATCGACCAGAAATATACGCGCCGCATCTTTCGACGCATTGAGCGGTATCTCACGGATAGAAGCCATGCGTTGATAGTGTTCGTCCGTAATAAAACCTTCACGAGCATATTTAATGGCGGCTGACATGGTCTCAGTTAGTGGTAACCTGCCATAATTCCTTGCCAGGTGATCAATCGCCGCGGGCACACCCGGAATACCTGCCGATAACGGACCATTGACCGATGCGCCCGGAACAACCTTACCGGCATCATCCAGATACATGTCTCGAGTCGCTGCAAGAGGCGCACGTTCACGCCCATCAATCATTACATCACGTTTATCATTGGCCACATGCAATAACCAGAAGCCGCCACCACCAATACCTGAACTGTAAGGTTGAACAACAGCAATTACTGCTGTAACGGCGATGGCAGCATCAAAAGCATTTCCGCCTTTTTGCAGAATCTCGATACCCGCGTCAGTCGCCAATGGATGCGCACTGGCAACAGCTGATTGACCTGCAGCTGCCTGAAAGGTAGTCGCGACTAGGGTAAACGTAGCAGCAACACGTAAAAAAAGGCAACATCGAGCAATGTTGCCAAGAATGCTGCCTTTCAAGTAACTCGCAATAATAATAGGTTACTCCCCTGTGAGTTGTTTGTATTTTTCCATCAGCTCTTCTTGCGTCTCTACATGATTCGGATCATGTGGAATACAATCAACAGGGCAAACCTCTACACACTGTGATGTTTCATAGTGACCTACGCATTCGGTACACAAGTTGGGATCGATAACATAGATATCATCACCCGGACTGATTGCCTCATTCGGGCATTCAGGTTCACATACATCACAATTGATACATTCATCGGTTATATACAAGGCCATATAACTACCACTCTTACAACTTTAATTAAAACCACAGGAGAAAAACCTCCTGTAACACATCTATTCAGTACTGATATCGATCTTTTCCAGTTCTGCAACAACTGTCTCATTCACAAACTGCGACACGTTACCGCCATGCAAGGCAATCTCTTTGACCAGCGAAGCCGAAATAAAACTGGTTTCTTCCGAGGGTGTTAGAAACACTGTTTCAATCGACGTATTCAATCTGCGGTTCATACTCGCAAGCTGCATTTCGTATTCAAAATCTGACACCGCCCTCAAACCACGCAAAATAACGTTGGCATTTTTTTGTGTAGCGTAATCAACCAGCAAATCGGAAAATCCGCATACTTCTACATTATTGATATCAGCCAGCGCGGTTTGCGCCATCGCAACCCGTTGCTCCAGGTCGAACAGGGGCGCCTTTGCCGGGTTCGCCGCAATAGCGACGATCACGTGATCAAACAACCGGCTAGCACGCTGTACCAGGTCAGTATGACCATTCGTAATCGGGTCGAAGGTTCCAGGATAAACAGCTATGACTGGCATATTATTCCGTATGTCGGCTAAAAAGTTTATACACTACCTGCCCTGCAGACTTTTCCCGTAAACATTCCCAGTTTTCGGGGATGACGATTTGACTCGCCTCATCCAGAGCATGCTCGACGTATATTTTCGCATGTTCTTCAAGGCCTTGCCCGCTATCAAGCAAAGAGCATGAGGCGCTGATCATTCCAGAACGGTACGGCGGATCAAGAAAAACAACATCGAAAGACTGGTTATTGTGTTGCAACCAGTCCAGGCCATCGCTATTTTTGATCTGAATATTATCCGCACCCAGCAATTGCCGGTTCGCTTCCAGTGCCGCACATACTTTGCGATCACGCTCGATCATCACCACATCGCCAGCTCCGCGTGATGCTGCCTCGAATCCCAGTGCACCACTGCCGGCAAACAGGTCCAGGCATCGGCTTCCCGGGATATCGGCCTGTAACCAGTTAAACAGGGTTTCACGCACACGGTCGGGCGTCGGTCTTAAGGTGTCGTGCTCGGGAAATTCGAGTTTTCTACTACGCCACCTGCCTGCAATAATTCGAAGCTGACCGCGACTCGCGCTCATTTGCCGGCACTTTGCGAACCACTACTGTTACCGACGATGACAGTTACCAGCCTGCTGGTATCAAGGCGTTGCTTCAAAACTTTTTTCACGTCTCGGCGACTCACATCTCTCATGTTATCGATATAAGTCTCCAGGTAGTCCAGTGGCAGATCATAAAAACCAATCATGGCAAGGTTCGAGACCAGCTTGCTGTTGCTGTCGAGGTTTAAAGCAAAGCCACCGACAATATTGCTCAGGCTTGCTTCAAGCTCATCCCTGGTTGGTCCTTCTGCAACATATTTTTCGAGCTCATCTCGCAATATATTCAACGCTTCTTCAGTCTGATCCGTACGTGTCTGCAAGCCCATGATGAACGGCCCTTTTTCGCGCATCGGCAGGAAATAACTACTGACACTGTAGGCCAGCCCCCTATCCTCACGCACAGACTGCATCAGTCGTGAAGCAAACCCGCTGCCGCCGAATGGATGGTTGGCGACATACAGTTTGAAGTAATCCTCATCATCACGCGTCATCCCGGGCTGACCGACATAGATATGACTCTGTGTTGACGGGTATTCAATCTTGACTGTTTTCGCCTCGGTTAACTCAGGCACCGGGGGTAATGCCTCTGGCCTGGTACCTTGAGGCAAACCATCAATAATCTGATTAGCGAGTATTTCTGCCTGTTTACGATCAACTGCACCCACCATTACGATGACAGCATTACTCGCGACATAATAACGCTGGTAGAAGGCCTCGATATCTTCGAGCGTGATCGCTGCCAGGCTCTGCTCGGTACCACCGCTGGGCGTAGCATAAGGATGCTCACCATAGATCGTTTCATAAAATGCGATACTTGCCAGCTCCGATGGTGACTGTTTGCGCGCTTCCACGGCGACTTTCATACGTGCAAGCTCGCGCTCGAAAGCATCCTGCGGGAAATCCGGCTGTGTTAACACAGCTGTCAGCGTTGATATTGCAGTACCCAGGTACTGTTCATCGGTAAGGCTTCGCACACCCACGATGGCCATATCGCGCAGCGATTCATTTTCAAACTGGGCACCCACCGACTCAAATTGTTCTGCCAGTTGTTGCGCATCCATGCCTGCTGCACCTTCAGACAACAAGCCGTTGGTTAGCATGGCGATACCCGGCAAGCCATTGTCTCGCGCACTTGCGGCATCAAACACGATGCGAATATCCAGCATCGGTAACATATCGTTCTGCACGAACAACACGCGTGCGCCTTTCTCTGTTTCCCAGTTCTGTATATCCAGCGCAGCCTGCGCCCAGCCAGGCAGTATCAGTGAACACAGCAAGGCAACTGTTAGAAGCCTAGTGCGCATGACGTCCTCCTGAATTCGCCATTCCGGCACTTAGCGTCGATGCATCTTCAACACCATTTGACTGTGGCACCAGTTCGGCCACGGTCAGATGCTTTTCGACCAGGTACTTGCGAGCAACCTGTTGCACCTGTTCGGCTGTCACCGCTTTAATTTTTTCCACGTACTCATTGTTTGTCTGCCAGCCGAGTCCAACCGTTTCGAGAATGCCGATTTTCATACCCTGGTAGAAACCGGAGTCCTGTTCGAATACCGAAGATGCAACCACCTGCGCCCGCACACGTGCCATCTCTTCTTCGCTGGGGAGATTATTTTTGATGTCATCCACCTCCGCGACCAGTGCCGCTTCCATGTCTCTAACATCAACACCGTCTGCGGGTATGGCTGAAAGCGTGAACAGGCTGTCATGCAGGGCATACAGGCTGTACCCTGCCCCGGCGCTGGTAGCAATTTCACTGCCGCGAACCAGGTTTTTCGCCAGGCGCGCGCTATTGCCGCCATCGAGCAGGCCTGCGAGCAGTTCCAGCGCATAAACCTCATCGATATCCATCGCCGTGTTAAGTACGGGCACCTTGTAACCCATCACCAGGAAAGGAACCTTGGCAGGCGCCTTCACCTGAACACGTTTGATGCCGTACTGCTGTATTTCTCGCCTTGGTTTGAGTATGGGTATTTCGGATTTCTTCAACGATCCAAAATACTTCTTCGCCAAAGAAAAAACCTCTTTGGCACGCACATCACCAATAACGACGAGTGTTGCGTTGTTGGGTGCGTACCAGGTCTGGTACCAGTCGCGCAGATCACCCACATCCATCGTATTCAGATCTTCCATCCAGCCGATGATCGGCTGGCGGTAAGGATTATTCGCAAACGCGACAGCATTGAAACGCTCATAAGTCAGGGACGAAGGATTATCATCGGTACGCAGGCGTCGCTCCTCCTTGATGACTTCAATTTCCTTGATAAATTCTTCATCAGTCAGCTGCAGGTTGCGCATGCGATCGGCTTCCAGTTCCAGGCAGAGCTCAAGGTGTTCGTTGGATATGCGTTGAAAATACGCCGTGTAATCCTTACTCGTGAATGCATTTTCACGGCCACCCTTTGCTGCAATAATTTCAGAAAACTCGCCCGGCTCCAGGTTTTCTGTTCCCTTGAACATCATATGCTCAAGCACATGTGAAACGCCGGTGATGCCGTCATGCTCGTAACTGCCACCCACCTTGTACCAGACCTGAGAAATAACGACTGGCGCACGCCTGTTTTCCATCACGACGACCTTCATACCGTTACCGAGCACCTGTGTCTGCACGCCTTCAACGCTTTCGATCTCCCTGTCCTTGTCAATAAACACAAACAGAAGCAGCCCGACGACGACGGTAATCAGTGCAATCAATGATAGATAAATACGCTTCATAAAATTAATCTTGCTTTACTTGAACCAGTGCGATGATAGGATATCCGCCACATTTACTCTACTCAAAGTTATTCACGCCTATGTTCGGCTTCGGTAAACGAAAAAAGCAGCCTGTTGAAAACGCTTCGACAACAGAAGTGACAACAGATTCAACTCCAGACACTCTTGCCCACAAACTCGCGAAAACACGGCGGGGCCTGGGTGATCATATGGCCGATTTTTTTCTTGGCAAGAAGGAGATAGACGGCTCAACACTCGATGAACTTGAGACCAGTCTGCTAAGTGCCTGTCTCTTATACACATCTGACGCTGCCGACGATCAATGGAGTGTGGTGGTGGCGGTGGTGGGGGGGGGGTGGGTGGGGGGGGGGGGGGGGGGGGGGGGGGGGGGGGGGGGGGGGGG
>JARFRD010000061.1 GCA_029287435.1 Gammaproteobacteria bacterium | reverse complement strand
GGTGGTGTACGTAACGGCAACAAGCTGAAAGCAGTGATCCCGGGTGGCTCGTCGGTTCCGGTGGTGCCCGCTGACATCATGATGCAGGCCAACATGGATTATGACTCCATCGTCGAAGCCGGCTCCATGCTGGGTTCAGGTGCCGTTATCGTGATGGATGAAACCACTGACATGGTGCAGGCGCTGCGCAGAATATCGCAGTTCTATTTTTCTGAATCATGTGGCCAGTGCACGCCATGCCGCGAGGGCACAGGCTGGTTGTATCGCATGCTGACACGCATCGTCGAAGGCAAGGGCATGCCGGAAGATCTTGAAA
The DNA here is from genome assembly GCA_029287435.1 of Gammaproteobacteria bacterium. GTDB lineage: Bacteria > Pseudomonadota > Gammaproteobacteria > SZUA-229 > SZUA-229 > JABDQW01. The sequence continues at coordinate 6,556 of JARFRD010000061.1, read as the reverse complement.
AGCTGGATGATGTCGCCAGCAAGATCGAGGGCCGTACGATTTGTGCACTAGGTGATGCGGCGGCGATGCCTGTAAGAAGTTTTATCAAGCATTTCCGCCACGAGTTCGAATATTACATCGAGCATGGTCGAAGCATGGTTGAAGGCGCTGCCAACAAGGCAGCATAAATATGGGTCCGCAAATGAACGCAAATGAACGCAAATATTTTTCTGGTTTAAAGCCTGAGCATATGCGTATTGCTGTTCGCCAGCCTGGTTGGCATGGTTTTTCGGGCCAACAACACATTTTGCATTCGCGTTTATTAGCGTGGGGCCACGTAGTGGTAAGCGGATAACAACGAATATGTCTGAAGAGTTTGTAACAATCACGGTTGATGGCCAGGAGCTGCAGGCACCCAAGGGTGCAATGCTGATCGAGGTCACTGATAAGGCCGACATCAAGATACCGCGTTTCTGTTACCACGAGAAACTGGCTATCGCGGCTAACTGTCGCATGTGCCTGGTGGAAGTCGAGAAAGCACCCAAGCCGTTACCTGCATGTGCAACACCGGTAATGGACGGTATGGTTGTGCGCACGCAATCACAGCTTGCTAAAGATGCACAACGTTCCGTGATGGAATTTCTGCTGATTAACCATCCACTCGACTGTCCGATCTGCGACCAGGGTGGTGAATGTGAACTGCAGGATGTTGCTGTCGGTTATGGCAACGACGTGTCCGAATATGTCGAAGGCAAGCGCGTGGTTTTCGATAAGAACATCGGTCCGTTGATTGCGACTGAACTGACGCGCTGTATTCACTGTACGCGTTGCGTACGCTTCGGCCGTGAGATTGCAGGTCTGCGCGAACTCGGTATGACCGGACGCGGAGAGAACGCATTGATCAGCACCTTCGTTGAGCAGTCAGTCACATCCGAGATGTCCGGTAACGTCATTGATATTTGTCCGGTTGGTGCATTGACCGCCAAGCCGTCACGTTATGCTGCGCGTGCCTGGGAACTGACTCAGCATGCTTCGGTAGCACCACACGACTGTATCGGATCAAACGTATTCGTTCATACACTGCGTGGTGAAATTGTGCGCGTGGTGCCACGTGATAACGAGGCGATTAACGAAGTCTGGATTTCTGACCGCGATCGTTTCAGTTACGAAGGCATTCATTCTGACGATCGCCTGAAAACCCCGATGATCCGCAAGGATGGTGAGTGGGTTGAAGCGGATTGGGACGAAGCCCTGCGACTCGCTGCCACGGAAATCAAACTGGCACTCGAAGCTAAGACTGCCAGCAGCGAGAACGAGGGCGAAGAAGGCGAAGCGGATACCAGTGAAGTAACGAATTCTGAAAAACTGGCCGCATTGATCTCACCATCATCCACACTGGAAGAAATGTACCTGCTACAGAAGCTGCTGCGTACGCTCGACAGTGGCAGTGTTGATCATCGTCTGCGTCAATGTGACTTCAGCGACCAGGATTCAGCACCCGTGATGCCGTGGCTGGGTCAGGACATTGCCGAGCTTGAAACTCTAAATGCTGCGCTGGTGATCGGTTCGAATACACGCAAGGAGCAGCCGATTGTCAATCATCGTCTGCGCAAAGCCGTGATCAATAACAATGCGGCAATCAGTTTTGTAAACGCAAGAGCATTTGATTACAACTTCCCGGTTGCAAACAACATAGCGGTTGCGCAACAGCGTATACCCGCAGAACTCGCCGCCATCGCTGCGGCAGCATTTACTGCTAGCGGTGAGTCTGTTCCTTCATATCTGTCTGCAGCAATAGCGTCTGCTGAAGTCAACAAGAAACACAAAACCATCGTACAGCAACTATCAGAAGCCGAAAATGCGACCGTGATTATCGGTAACGAGGCAGCGATGCATCCCGAGTTTTCAGCAATACGTGCGCTGGCTGAAGCCATAGCCAGCCAGACGGGTAGTGTGTTTGGCTACCTCAGCGATGGTGCCAACAGTGCCGGTGCCTGGTTAGCCGGTGCTGTGCCTCACCGTGGTGCCGGCAATGATGCCGATGTCGTCAAGGGCATGAGCATTGCGGACTGGACAACCACCATACCAACAGCGGCCATCCTGGTGAATGTCGAACCGGATCACGATGCGGCAAATGCGCGTGAGCTGGTTTCAGTTTTGAACAAGGCCAGCTCGGTTATCGCCATTACCTCGTTCATTTCACCGGCGCTTGAAGAGGTAGCCAGTGTGATGTTGCCTGCTGCGGCATTTGCAGAAACCTCAGGCACATACGCGAATGTTGAAGGCAGATGGCAAAGCTTCAAGGGCGCCAACAACCCGCTGGGTGAAGCCAGGCCGGCATGGAAAATCTTGCGCGTACTTGGCAACCTGCTGAAGCTGGACGGTTTCGAACACATGTCTTCTGAAGATGTACGCGACGAATTACGCAGTAAATGCGAAGCCATAGAACTGGATAACACTGTTATCGATGCACCAGCAGTTTCACTGGCAAATGCTGATGATACATTGAAGCGCGCAGCTGACGTACCGATTTACGCGGTCGATGCGCTTGTCCGGCATGCGCCGTCATTACAGCAGACACAGGATGCTGTGGATCTGGCGGTGAGCATTAACCCGGCAGATGCCAATCGCCTGGAACTGGATGAGGACGCTACCAGCGTTAATGTTAAACAAGGTGATGCCAGTGCAATTCTCAAACTAATCATCGATGATTCTGTGCCACAGGGCAGTGTCTGGATTCCGATGGCAGTTAAAGGCAGCGAGTTACTGGGTAATCCATTCGGTGACGTGGTTATAGAGAAGGTCTGAACACAGTGATCGATACAATAATTAACACTAGCATCGAACTCTGGAACTGGTTCCCACCAGGCTGGCAGCTGTTCCTCGAGATAATTGCCAAGATTATCCTGATCGTATTGCCATTGATGATAGCTGTTGCTTATACGACCTATGCCGAGCGCAAGATCATCAGTTATATCCAGGTTCGCATCGGACCCAACCGCGTTGGTCCGCGTGGCTGGCTGCAGCCGATCGCCGATGCAGTCAAGCTGATGTTCAAGGAAATCGTGCTGCCGACCAATGCCAACCGCTACCTGTTCCTGTTTGCGCCGATCCTTTCCATTGGCCCGGCACTGGCAGCATGGGCCGTGATTCCTTTCGATCGTGGCATGGTACTGACCGACCTGGATGCCGGCCTGTTGTACATCCTGGCGCTGACATCGATCGGTGTCTACGGTGTGATCATCGCGGGTTGGGCGTCGAACTCCAAGTACGCGATGATGGGTGCACTGCGTTCAGCGGCACAGATCGTTGCCTATGAAATCGCCATGGGCTTCGCCCTCGTCGGCGTGTTGATGGCAAGCGGCAGCCTGAATGTTGGCCAGATTGTCGAAGGCCAGGCGGGTGGTTTGTCCAGCTGGTTTATCTGGCCGTTGTTGCCATTGTTCCTGGTTTATTTCATCTCGGGTGTGGCTGAGACCAACCGTGCACCGTTTGACGTCGCGGAAGGTGAGTCCGAGATTGTTGCCGGTTTCCACGTTGAATACTCCGGCATGGCGTTTGCGGTGTTCTTCCTCGCGGAGTACGCCAATATCATCCTGATCTCGGCATTGACCGCAATCATGTTCCTTGGGGGCTGGCTGTCACCGTTTGAAGGTTTTGCCTTTGCGCAGGGCACCTGGCTGGCTGAAACCAGCATGCTGTGGTTCTTCGCCAAGACAGCATTCTTTATTTTCCTATTCCTCTGGTTCCGTGCCACCTTCCCGCGTTATCGCTATGACCAGATTATGCGTCTTGGCTGGAAAGTGTTCATTCCCGTGACCATCGTCTGGCTGTTTGTTGAAGCCGTGATGGTTGTTATGCAAGTTGGTCCGTGGTCCGTATAGGTAATGCAGCAATGAATATGATTTCTCAATTCGTTAAAAGCTTCAGCCTGTGGGAATTACTCAAGGGCATGAATGTAACCGGCCGTTATCTGTTCAAGCGCAAGATTACGGTGCAGTACCCGGAAGAGAAGACACCCATGTCACCACGCTTCCGTGGCTTGCATGCCTTGCGTCGCTACGAGAACGGTGAGGAACGCTGTATTGCCTGCAAGCTGTGCGAGGCAGTGTGTCCGGCACTGGCTATTACCATTGATTCGGAAGAGCGTGAAGATGGCACCCGGCGTACAACGCGTTATGACATCGACCTGTTCAAATGTATTTACTGCGGTTTTTGCGAAGAGGCCTGCCCGGTTGATTCCATTGTAGAAACGCATGTCTTCGAGTACCACTTTGAAAACCGTGGTGAGCAGATCATGACCAAGGATATGCTGCTGGAAATTGGTGACAAGTACGAAGCTGAAATCGCAGCAAACAAGAAGGCCGATGCGCCATATAGATAAAACGAAACCTTTACGATGACTTTTATTGATCTAGTTTTTACATTCTTTGCCGGCATGCTGCTGCTTGCGGGGCTTGGCGTGATCAGTTCACGTAATCCCGTACACTCGGTATTGTTCCTGGTGCTCAGCTTTTTCAGTTGTTCGGCACTCTGGCTGTTGCTCGAGGCAGAATTCCTCGCCATTGTACTGGTATTGGTATATGTCGGCGCCGTTATGGTGCTGTTCCTGTTCGTCGTTATGATGCTGGATATCAATATCACGCAAATGCGCCAGGGTTTTGTGCGTTACCTGCCGATTGGTGCCTTGATTGCGCTGGTTACAGTGGCTCAGATGGTCTGGGTCGTGGGTCCATTTGGTCCGGAAATATTCAGCGGCGAACAATTGAACCAGGCTGTTAAGCATGGCGCTGATTACAGCAACACCAAGGAGATCGGTGGCGTACTGTATACCGACTATGTTTTCCCGTTTGAGATTGCTTCAGTGATTCTACTGGTCGCTATCGTTGCAGCGATTGCATTAACCATGCGACGCCGTGAAATGACCAAGTACCAGACACCGGGCAAGCAGGTCAAAGTGCGTAAACAAGACCGTTTGCGTGTCATCAAGATGGATGCGGAGTCAGCCGAATGATCAGTCTATCCAGTTACCTGATTCTCGGATCAATCCTGTTTGCCATCAGTATTGCGGGTATTTTCCTCAACCGCAAAAACGTGGTAGTGCTGCTGATGTGTATCGAACTGATGCTGCTTTCAGCCAATATCAACTTTGTAGCGTTCTCGCATTACCTGAATGATATCTCGGGTCAGGTGTTCGTGTTCTTTATCCTGACCGTTGCGGCTGCCGAAGCCGCCATCGGCCTTGCCATCCTGGTAACGCTGTTCCGTAATCGTCGTACTATCGACGTTGATCAGCTCGATGCAATGAAGGGATAGGGGGTAGAAAGTGGAATCCGTATATCTTGCAATACCTTTAGCATCACTCGCTGGTGCCATCATCGCCGGTTTCTTTGGTGGCTGTATCGGTCGTAAGGGCGCACATACTGCAACCATACTGGGTGTTGGCACATCGTTCGTGCTGTCATTAATCGTGCTGTACCAGCAGGTTTGGGGTGGAGCTGAACCTTACAATGGAACGGTTTATACCTGGATGGTATCGGAAGGCATTCGTTTTGAAGTCGGCTTCCTGATAGATCGTCTTACCGTGATGATGATGGCGGTTGTTACCGGCGTGTCACTGGCGGTTCATGTCTACACCATCGGTTACATGGCTGACGACGAGCATAACTGGCCAAAGGATTCACTCGCAGGCAAGAATTCCTACCAGCGTTTCTTTAGTTATATTTCACTGTTCACCTTCTCAATGCTGATGCTGGTGATGTCGAATAACTTCATGCAGCTGTTCTTTGGCTGGGAAGCGGTGGGCCTGGTTTCATACCTGTTGATTGGCTTCTGGTCTGTTCGACCAACTGCGGTCTATGCGAATCTGAAAGCCTTCCTCGTGAACCGTGTCGGTGATTTCGGCTTTATCCTGGGTATCGCTGCTATCGTGCTCTACACCGGCAGCCTGGATTACTACGAAGTATTCGCCAAGGCCGAAGATATTTCAAAGCTGAGCATGAGTGTGTTTGGCGAGACCGAATGGCAGGTGATTACCGTGATCTGTATCCTGCTGTTCATTGGCGCCATGGGTAAGTCGGCACAGGTGCCACTACACGTCTGGCTGCCTGATTCGATGGAAGGCCCGACCCCGATTTCTGCCCTGATCCATGCCGCCACCATGGTAACTGCCGGTATCTTCATGGTTGCGCGTATGTCACCGTTATATGAATACTCGGAAGCCGCGTTAAGCTTTATCCTGATTCTCGGTGCAATTACTGCACTGTCCATGGGACTTATCGGTATCGTGCAGAACGATATCAAGCGTGTAGTTGCTTACTCAACGCTGTCCCAGCTGGGCTACATGACTGTCGCACTTGGTGTATCAGCATACTCGGCAGCTGTTTTCCACCTGATGACACATGCCTTCTTCAAGGCGCTGCTGTTCCTCGCAGCGGGTTCCGTGATCATAGCCATGCATCATGAACAGGACATGCGCAAGATGGGTGGCCTGAAGAAGTACATGCCGATTACCTACTGGACTTCATTGATTGGCTCGCTGGCGCTTATCGGCTTCCCGGGTACGTCCGGTTTCTTC
>JARFRD010000045.1 GCA_029287435.1 Gammaproteobacteria bacterium | reverse complement strand
GAAATGCTGGCCAAGCTGGTTGCCAGGCAATACCCGGACGCGAAGGTAGCAAGAGTGCTTGAATACGAACTCAGTTTTTATGACGTGCAGCCACCTGCTGTCATCGGCTTGCACCAGGATTTCATTGCCGGCGCTCGCCTTGATAATTTGCTGAGTTGTTACACGGGTTTGCTGGCGCTGCTAAAAGCGGGTGATAAGCAGAACTGCTTACTGGTGTGTAATGACCACGAAGAAGTGGGTAGTGTGTCATCTGCGGGCGCGCAGGGGCCGTTCCTGGGTTCTGTGCTGGAACGATTGTGTCAGTCGAGTGAGAACATGGCGCGTATGATTGATGGCTCCGTGATGATCTCCGCAGACAACGCGCATGGCATTCACCCGAACTATGCTGATCGTCATGACGATAACCATGGGCCCATTATCAACCAGGGTCCAGTGATCAAGACCAATGCCAACCAGCGTTATGCATCGAACAGTGAAACCAGCGCCATGTTCCGCAATCTTTGCGACCAGGCGGATGTTCCGGTTCAGGCTTTTGTCGTGCGGACAGATATGGCCTGCGGCAGTACCATCGGGCCGCTGACAGCGGCCGAAATTGGTGTCAAGACTATTGATGTCGGAGTGCCTTCTTTTGCGATGCATTCTATCCGTGAAATGGCCGGCCGTTGGGATGGTTATTATCTTTACCGGGCACTGCGGGAGTTTTTCAAATAGAAGAATAGCGCGATAAAGCCGGGTGGTTTATGAATACCTGTTAGTAAAAATCGTTTGAAAGAGTAACAAGTGCAAGACACCAGGCCGGCTGTATAGCCGGCTTTTTTTGTATCAAACCTCACTAATACAGGCACTTGGCCGCAGAAACATATATACTCCAAATATACTGAGCATATTTCGCTAAGGTTATGAATTTAAAAGCATGATCAAAGTTAACAAATCACATAAACTTGATGATGTCTGTTATGACATCCGTGGCCCGGTGCTGACAGAAGCTCGCCGACTCGAAGAAGAAGGCCACAAGATTATGAAGCTGAATATCGGCAATCCCTCGCCGTTTGGCTTCGACGCGCCTGATGAAATTGTTCAGGACATGATTCAGTATGTGCCCGAGTCACAGGGATACAGTGATTCACGTGGTCTTTATTCCGGGCGCAAGGCAGTCATGCAATACTGCCAGCAGAAGAACATTCCCAATGTTGAAATCGACGACATTTACCTGGGTAACGGCGTCAGTGAACTGATCGTGATGTCGATGCAGGCCCTGCTCAATGACGGCGACGAAATCCTGATCCCTGCGCCGGATTATCCACTGTGGACGGCCTCGGTTTCGTTATCAGGTGGTAAACCCATCCACTATTTATGCGATGAGCAGTCAGACTGGTATCCGGACCTTGCCGATATGGAGAGCAAGATCACGGACAGGACGCGAGGCATTGTCATCATTAATCCGAATAATCCGACGGGTTCGCTTTACCCGCAGGATGTGCTCGAGTCGATTATTGAGCTGGCGCGTAAGCACGAGCTGATTATTTTTTCAGACGAAATTTACGACAAGATTATTTACGATGATGCTGAACATATCTCCACGGCCTCACTCGCAGATGATGTATTGTTTATAACATTCAATGGCCTGTCCAAATCATACCGCGTCGCGGGCTTCCGTTCCGGGTGGATGGTAATCAGTGGTGCCAAGCTCAGGTCAAGCGATTACCTTGAAGGGGTCGAGTTACTGGCATCCATGCGGCTGTGCTCGAACGTGCCGGGGCAACATGCAATCCAGACTGCGCTCGGTGGTTACCAGAGTATCAACGATCTGGTTGCACCAGGCGGACGTCTGTGTCGACAACGTGACCTGGCCTATGACCTGATCACCGATATACCCGGCATCAGTTGTGTAAAACCTAAAGGGGCGATGTACCTGTTTCCGCGAATCGATCCGAAAGTCTGCAACATAAAAGACGATCAGCAGATGGCGCTGGATCTGTTGCTTGAGGAAAAGATTTTGATCGTCCAGGGTTCAGCTTTCAACTGGCCTGATACCGATCACTTCCGTATTGTATTTCTACCACGTGAAGACGATCTGGAATATGCCATCTCACGGATCAGGCATTTCTTTTCAGAATACGATCAATGCTGAAGTAAGGCATGAGCGAAACTGAATCGCAGATTGCCGCCAACCTGTCCACGGTAAAAGAATCCATTCGTGAGTCGGCATTAGCTGCAGGCCGTAATCCGGATGAAGTCACGCTGGTTGCGGTATCCAAAACACGCTCCCTTGAAGAAGTCCAGCAGGCGCTGAATGCCGGGCAAACTGTCTTCGGTGAGAATACGGTACAGGATGCGCTGACCAAAATACCAAAGCTGAAACATACTGCTGCTGAATGGCATTTCATCGGCCACTTGCAATCAAAGAAATCCGGACACATTCCCGGTAATTTTCACTGGATACATTCGGTAGACAGTTTGAAGCTGGCGCGAAAACTTTCCAATGCGGTTTCACAACACCCGGGGCTGGCAAATTTGAATTGCCTGCTGCAGGTCAATGTACTCGAAGAGGAAAGCAAGTTTGGACTGCATGCTGGAGAAGTGACTGGATTTTTGCATGAGCTGTTGTCGCTTGAACTTCCCGGATTGAACTGGCGTGGGCTGATGACGATCGGCGCGCAGGGCAATGAATACCAGACTCGCCAAACCTTTGTCGCATTGCGCGAACTTCAGCAACGATGTCGCTCAGAGTTTGAGCTTGAAAACTTTGATCAACTTTCGATGGGTATGACCGGTGATTACAGAATTGCGATTGAAGAAGGTGCCACCCTGGTCAGGGTAGGGACGGCTATCTTCGGCGCCCGTGATTACCATAAAAGATAAAACGGGTGCGGTAACCGGAGTCACCGCACCCTAGCAGCGCATGATTGCCGCTAATTCCATCTGTTGCTTGTAGTGTCCAGAAGACGCATCAAGCAATCATGCGAGATTCGAAAAAAAGGCCCCTGAGCATCAACTGCGCAGGAGCCCTTTATTCTAAAAGCTGATTAACGGGTAATTAGCTTTTCTTTTCTTCAGCAGGTGCTTCCTTAACAGCTTCTTCAGCCTTTTCAGACTTGGCTTCTGTCTTCTTCATGAATTCTTCATGACGCTTCTTGGAAGCAGCGCGACGCTCGTCAGACTCTTTGATGAAAGCAGCATGACGTTCTTCGGCTTGCTTGATGAAGTCAGCGTGGCTGTTTTCCATTTCTTCGATTGAAGGTGCTTCGAACTTGGCCATTTTTTCCATCTTGGGCATGTCCTTCATGCGAGCTTCACGCTCTGCATCAAGTTCCTTAACCCACTCTGGCTTTTCAGGCGCTTCAAACTTGGCCATTTCTTCCATCTTGGGCGCTTCCATTTCAGGCATGTCATTCATGCGAGCTTCACGTTCTGCATCAAGTTCCTTAACCCACTCTGGTTTTTCAGGCGCTTCAAAAGCAGGCATTTCTGCGAACTCAGGACGCTCTGGGCGTGCTGGACGTTCGAAAGCAGGGCGTTCTGGACGCTCAAAAGCAGGTGCAGGTGCTGCAGCGTATGGAGCTGGAGCTACTGGAGCAGCTGGCATCTGAGCCTGTGCATTCTTCATAGCTTCCTGTTGCTGCTTGATTGCTTCCTGGTGACGCTCAAAAGCTTCTTTCTGTGCTTTTTCGAAAGCTTCGCGCTGTGCCTTGGCGTTTTCCTGCATTTCCTTGATCTGTTCTTCAGTCAGGGCAGGAGCAACAGGAGCAACAGGAGCATATCCGTAAGGACCATAGCCATTGGAATAACCGTTATAACCACGGTAGTCACCACGGTAGTCGTTGTAACCGTAACCGTCGCCATATCCACGACCATGTCCGCGACCATGACCACGACCACGACCAGAACCACTCATATTAAATGAGAAGCTACCATCAACATCACCGTCTACGTCGCCATCGGTGTAGCCATCACCATAACCATAGCCGTCACCGTATCCACGACCATAACCATCACCATGACCGTAGCCATTGTGGTAACCGTCGTTGTAACCGTTGTCGTTGTCGAAAGGACCCCACCAGGCATTAGCTGATGAAGAGGCAGCAAGAATTGCAGATGCAGCAATTACTTTCAAAGTTTTCATTTTTTAAATCCTCAATATTTAAATAGCAGTTAAATTCATGCGCTTTTGGTTCAGCGAACCAATGGACCGGCATGATATTAGAGTTTCATAATATTGTCAATTACAAAACTAACTGGCGTGCATTTTTCAGGGCATTAAAAAAGGCGCAATAATGCGCCATTTATTATAAATATCAACAGGTTATATGTATGTCTACATACTCCAGCCTGGCTCCGATGTTTGCAGTAGCCGGAGTCGTTTTTCAGCTTGAAGACGGATTCGACGCGATTCGACATCCAGTTCGTACATGCGTTTACGCAAATCCGTTCTGTCTTTTTCGATGCGTCTGAGTACCGTGTTACGGTAGTTGTGCACCTCCTTTAGATGCTTTTGGCGCTGTTGCAGATGTTCCTCGTAGGCACGGCGTTGTCTTTCACGACGCAGTTCGTAGGCTTCATCACGTGACATTGGCCTGTGATAGCGTGGGTATTCGTGCTGGCCAAATCCGGGTTGCTTTGACTCGTTATGAAAATCCTCAGCAGAGGCCTCAGTCTTCTGTAAAGCGTCGACTTCGCTGGCAGCCTGCAAGCTTACGGGGGGTATTTGAGCTACAGATGACTGGAACGTATCCTGAGACTTAGTCGTCGCTACCTGGCCAGATTCACCCTGAGTTTCCAGATTGCTAACAGGGGACTGTGAAGCCGAGTCTGCAGAAAACCGGGCTGCAGATTCGTTAGCGTTAACCGGGTGATCAGTATCATCAGCGCCTGCAAGCAGGCTGCTCACGCTGCCATCAAAAAATGTAGCAACGATAATGACACACACAACAATAGTCACTATGACAGGGATGAAGTATGCGTGTGTGGTTTTGTTCTGTGTATCGCCAGTTTTTTTCTTGAGATAAGGGGCTGGATTGGTCGTTTCTTTTTCGCTCATATCTAAACAGTGTGTTGCGAAGTGTTGATACAAAAAGACCGGCCACCTGGGCCGGTCTTTTATATTACAACAGTCTAAGTTTAATTACTTAGCAGCTGGTGCAGCTTCCTTGGCAGGTGCAGCTGGAGCAGCTGGAGCAACTGGAGGTGCATAGCCGTAAGGAGCATATGGAGCACCCCAACCACGATAACCGTAAGGACCACCGTAGTAACGGCCATCACGGTAGTCACCGTAGTAGCTGCCGTAGTAGTCACCACGGTAGTCACCACGACCATAACCACGATAGCGGTTGTAACCTTCACCACGACCACGACCACGACCAGAACCACGACCAGAACCACTCATGCTGAAGTCGAAGCTACCATCAACGTCGCCGTCGAGGTCACCGTAGCCGTCACCATAGCCGTCGCCATAACCTGAACCATAACCATAACCGTCGCCGTAGCCATAACCACGACCATCGCTACGACCATAACCGTCATCACCCCACCATGCGCTAGCAGATGAAGAAGCGGCCAGGATTGCAGCAGCTGCAATTACTTTAATAGTTTTCATAACACTTTCCTCGTCAGTTTTAAAATCTTCATGCCGGATCTCAAACATCAGCAAACACAACACATGACGAAGCTATACAACATTATTCCTGTTGCCAACGCCTCGTAAAGTCTGCGTTATAGACTGAAATAAATGACCCGTGCATGAACACGTCATAACACGGACTGTTAAGTATACGGAAAATGGGATTGATGAAAATCCCGCTTATCTGAAAATTGTTGGATTTTTGATCAGGGTCAATATCAGATTGGGTTTAAGCGGCTGTTTTTCAGTGATTTTTCACTAAAAGAAGGTGTTATTAGCTGTTTTTGACCTGTTTTTGCGTCTTTAATTGCCCTGTTCTGGTGCGCGAGGCTGGGTGACCCCCGGCTGTTGCATTTTGTTTTCCTGTGCCCACGGATTAGAAGTGCTTGCCGGTTTTGGATTTTGGCTCTGGCGAGACTGTGTTGCTCCGGATGGTGCTGTTCTACGCTGGGGTGGAGGAGGCGCCATGCGGTAGGGTGCAGGTGGTGCATTATATCCACCTGGTCTGGCAACGGGAGGGAGGGGGCGTACTCCAGGGTGTCTATAAGGAGCAGCATAGGGTCCTCGATAAGGCCTGCCGTAGTAGTTGCCACCGTAGTAACGACTGCGATGGTCACCACTCAGGTAATGATCACCACGTCCTCGGCCATAGCCACGCCCCTTACCTTTGCCGCGCCCCCGGCCTTCAGCGCTGGCTCGAACTGAAAATTCGAGATTCATATCCATATCACCGAACATGTCACCAAACATATCACCCCAGACGTCATCGAAGGCATCAAAGCCAGTGTCCCATCTGTTGTCACCATAACCATGATGGCGATCTCGGCGATCATTATCCCAGGGCATGTCCCAGGCGATTGCAGATGTCGAAAAGGCGATCAATGTGGTGAGCATTGATGATGTGACGAGTCTCATAGCGGATTCCTCATGATGGGGGTCAGTGAGCACCCCGAATATTCTGATATACACATTAAACGTGGATAGGTACGCTACTGTCAAGTTACGTTAAATATGAGGATGTTACCGGTAAAAGAAAAGCCGGTTTTGATGTTATCAAAACCGGCTTTGCGCAACGTATGTTGTTAATCGGGAAGTACGGATTTATATACGATCTGTGAATCCTTCTTCACGTCTCTGCTGCATTTCCTTGATACTGGCAGCACGTAGTTCGTAAATTTCCTTCTGGCGCTGTTCCATTTCAATAATGCGCTGTTCCTGACGTGCTAGTTGTTTGCGCATATTTTCCAGTTGCTCTGACTGACTCGCCTTGAAATCCTCAAGGTATACACGATCCTTCTCTTTCATATAAGCATTTCGTTCAGCAATCATTGCTTCAATGCTGGCTTCTCGTTGCGCAATCAATTCTTCAATGTAGGCATTTCGTTCAGCAATGATTTCTTCCATAGACTGTTCGAATGGATCGGCCTGGCTAACCATTTTTTCTACTGCAACAGGTGCTGCTTCCGTTCTGGTTTCAGCAACTGCAGGAACTTCAGTTTTCGCTACTTGAGCTGGTTTGGCGATTTCTTTCGTTTGTGCTGGAGCAGCGACGATTTCATCTTTCCTGGCAACTTCAACGGCTTCATCTTTTGTTTCTGAAGATTTTACCGAGGCAACTTCAGTCGTTGTTTTACCTTGATCAGCATTTACAGCATCCTGGCGGGCCTTTTCATTAGCTTCAGCAAGTTCTGCTTCGAGTGCAGCCATTTCACGATCGATGTCGTTCAGCTGCTTATCCAGCATGATAGCGGTTGTGACTATGATGCCTACAAGTACCAGGCCGACAGCTGCATATTTGGCCAGTGGTCCGAGGATGACGCGTGCATCAGAGGGTTGCTTGTCCTGTGCCGCGTTTGTTTCTGTTGTTTTGTTAGTGTCTGTCATTTTTATGTACCTGTCGTTCATTCAGATTACCGGAAACCTGGGGCGTCCGATATCATTTAATAGTGTGTGCTTATCTAGCCTGGGTTACCGGGGCAGCTGGAGCCGCTGGTGCATAGCCATAAGGCGCATATGCGTAAGGGGAGTAACCATTGGAGTAGCCATTGTGGTTGTAGTAGTTACCGCGGTAGTTGTTGTAACCATAACCGTTGCCATAACCACGTCCGCGACCCTTGGCCTTACCACGTGCCTTGGCTTTCACAGTGAAGGTTAAATCGAAATCACCGAAAAGATCACCAAAAATGTCACTGCGGGAATCAGCGTATCCATCACCATAACTATGACTGTAGCCATTGTTATAGGCGTTACCGTCATTATCATCCCAGTCGAAAGGTCCCCACCAGGCATTCGCTGTTGTAGATGCAGCTAACAAGCTTGCAACCGCGACTGCTTTCAGAGTTTTCATCACTGTGTCCTCAATATTTTTTAGTCAGTAAATCCATGCGCTTTGATTCTGAGTCAGAATCATGAAACATTATATAAGAAAACGCTTATATAGTCAATTTATTTTATCTCTGGAAATTTTTTAACTAATTGAAAGTATTATGATAATTATCATTCAGGCATAAAAAAACCGGGTACCCAGGGTACCCGGTTTTCTGTGCTTTTAACTGTTACTAATTACTTAGTTTCAGTTGCTGGTGCAGCAGCTGGAGCAGCAGGAGCTACAGGTGCGTAACCGTAAGGTGCATAGCCGTAAGGAGCGCGGCCATTGTAGTAACCATTGTAACCACGGTAGTCACCACGGTAGTCACCACGGTAGTTGTTGTAACCGTATCCGTCGCCATAACCACGACCTTCACCACGACCACGACCACGACCTGAACCAGAACCGCTCATGCTGAATGAGAAGTCACCATCAACGTCACCGTCAAAATCGCCGTCGGTGTAACCGTCGCCATAGCCAGAACCATAACCACGACCGTCGCCGTAACCGTAGCCGTTACCGTAACCATTGTGGTAACCGTCGTTATCAAACCAGTCTGCAGAAGCAGCTGAAGAAGCAGCAAGGATAGTTGCAGCAGCAAGTACTTTTAAAGATTTCATGTTATTTCCTCAAATTGAAATATTGTTAAACAGCATTTAATTCATGCGCTTGGCCATATCGACCAACGGGGAGAAGTATATTATTAAATTCTAATATAAGTCAACATTTTTTTAAGCTTGATTTAAGGTTGAATAAACACTGCTTAAAAAACAATAAGTTACAAAATGCCGGATTTCAGGTTTTTAAGGTAGGATTCAAGCTCATCAAGCACGGCGAGCTGACTTCCGGTGATTTCCGGGCTTATTCTGAGCTCTTCAATGCTTGCTTCCACCTGGTTGAAGGTGCGACCGCCGTGTTCCGGTTCGGTGAATTTGATTTTCCTGTATGCATCCCAGTCACCCCTGCTGTCGTCATCAAGCGTGGCGGGGAAGTTGCGTGCACGATAGCGAAACAGCATCTCGGGAATGCGGGCATCATCATAGGACAGTTTCAGGTTGGCGAGTTCGTTCGGTGGGGTTGTTTGAATCTGACGCATTCTGTCAGCATCTGCATCAGTGAAAAATCCGCCACTGTAGAGTTGTGCATCCGGATCGTTAATTACCGGAAATTCCTGCTGGCTGAATACCTGGCTGGTTTTCCCGGCAAGCTGCTCGATGTGCTGTAATAATGTGTCGCGATTCGCCAGGCACTGGCTTACATCGATACCGAGTCGCTCGGCGGCAGCATCATCCATGGTTTTTAACGGTACTATTACCGGACATTTATTCACGTGCACGGTTTTAAGCGGAACTCGATGTATTCCTTCTGGCAACTCGCTGGCCGGAGTAAAAATACTGCCTGCAACTTCATCAATATCCGAGCTGATGAATTGAGACGGATCTTTTGCGAGGTCATAGACGATCACACCGTTCTTGTTGGTAGGGTGACCGCATAAGGGCATGACCATTGCAATGGAATGACGTTGCATGGAGTATTTCGATGAGACATGCAGTACCGCATCGCGGCTACGCAGATTCAGTAAAGACCTGACCCTGTCTTTTTTTCTGAGCTTGTAGATATAGTCATAGAGTCTTGGCTGCTTGTCACGAATCAGCCGGGCTACAGCAATCGTGGCATATACGTCCGACATGGCATCATGTGCCGCTTCATGGCTGATACCATTTGCCTCGGTCAGCAGTTCGAGTCGGTTGCTGGGTTTGCCTTTTTCGGTCACTGGCCATTCAATACCATCCGGCCTTAATGCCCGTGTCAGCCTGACCATGTCGATAATGTCCCAACGTGAATTGCCATGCTGCCATTCGTGCGCGTAGGCGTTATAAAAATTGCGATACAGGGTATGACGTGTGAATTCATCATCAAATCGGATGTTGTTATAGCCAGCGACACAGGTACCGGGTGTCGCAAACTCCTGATGGATAGCAGCAATGAATTCAGACTCGATCAAACCGTCTGCTGCAGCTTTCTGTGGCGTTATGCCCGTGACCATACAGGCATAGGGATCCGGCAACATGTCATCAGCCGGCTTGCAGTACATGACCAGTGGATCATCAATGACATTAAGTTCTTCATCAGTGCGTAGCCCTGCAAACTGGGCCAGGCGATCGAATTTTGGATCAATACCAAAGGTTTCGTAATCGTACCAGTAGATTGAATTGCTCATGCTTGTGATCTCAACGCTATGTCGTTTATCAAAGGTAGATGTCAAAAACTTTGATCGATTGAATGAGGCCGTGAATGCTGCATTTGATCAAATGCAGTGGTACTTGTCGAATTCAAATCATTGCGTGCTTGTGTCCGTCAGAATACAAACGGTGACTTCCTCGCGATCGTGGTAAAGCTGTTTGATTTGAATCGAATATGGAATTTTCAGTCGATTAAGCGATGAGTGCAGCAATTGCCGACATTCATTGACTGCTTGTAAGCGTTTTTTCATGGGTAGTTTGAGATTGAAAATCGCTGCCCTGCAATCACGCTGTTCAAACCAGCGTGTAACCAGTCGGCTTACATGTAACGGGCGCTCCGCCATGTCGCATAGCAGCCAGTCGACTTTGCTGCCGGGTTTGTAGGTAAACGCGTCAACACGCAGATGTTCAACCATGCCTGATTGCATCAGTTCCCTGTCCATAGGGCCATTATCAATTGCGGTCACCAGCAAGCCACGCTTAACCAGTTGCCAGCTCCAGCCACCCGGCGCGGCGCCAAGATCAACTGCGGTCATTCCCGGCTTGAACCGGCGCTCTTCCTGCTCACCAATAAACCAGTGAATAGCTTCTTCCAGTTTCAAGGTTGAGCGACTGGGTGCTGCTTTTGGCATGCGTAAGCGTGGTATACCCATGGCATCGCTTGAAGCGTTATCGACAAGGCTGACACCGGCCCAGGCAGTTGATGAGTCGATGAAAAACAGATGTAAACGAAAAGGCGAGCGAGGTTTTATCAGTTTGTTTTGTTTGAGCGCATTTAACCAGTGTGGCTTGAATGCATTGCAGAAACGACTCACAGACTTGCCTTCATTCGTATCGGCATAACTGAGTTCAATATCTGAAAACCCGCTGCCCGGTTCTGACTGCAATTGCCCAGCTGCTTCAATCAGTGGCAGCGTTCTGTTTTTTTCAGGCAAGTTTTCAATTTTATGACCACAGGCAAACCACTGCCGGGTGAAGCTCAGCTGTTTAAAATCGATTTCTTCCAGCAAGGGTACAAGCGAGAGGTGTTCTGCGCTGACCAGGTGGGCATAGCCCGTGTTGTCTTTCAACGAGATATAGGCGGGTATGTTCAGCGTATTTGCGTAATCCAGTAGTTCGGTAGCACACTCTTTCTCAAAGCCGGGACGGCATAGCAGCATGATTTGATGCAGTTTGGTCATGATTAGTGTGTTTTATTTGATCCCGAGCCGCGGTAGTATGCGGCAATTTCTTTTTGAGGTTATTAGATGGACGCCAACGAAGTCAAAAAATGTATCGAAGCGGGTATTCCAGGTGCCGAGGCAATGGTGACCGCGGATGGTACCAAGTTCAACGCGATTGTTGTCTCAGCGGAATTTGAAGGCAAGACCATGCTTGCTGAACACAAAATGGTTTATGCCACGGTTGATGAGTACATCAAAAGCGGCGCTGTTCACGCGCTGAATATCAAGGCCTATACGCCGGAAGAGTGGGCCGCAGAGAACGCCTGATTATTCTTCGATGGTTTTAATCGAGAGTCTCAGGCTGATTGACGAGCCGCATAATCACTGCCGCGCACACAGGACTCGATAATCTTCAGCATTTCGGGGAAGACTTTCGGGCTCGCAGCGATGATATCGCCACTCTCGAGATAGCCGTCGCTACCGTTGAAATCAGTCACAATACCACCGGCCTCACGCACGATCAGTGCACCCGCAGCAATATCCCACGTATTCAAATTAAATTCCCAGAAGCCATCAGTACGGCCTGCAGCCATCCAGGCAAGATCGAGTGCCGCGGATCCGGGACGACGAATACCGGCTGCCGGTGCCATCAGCGCTTTCATGGTTTCCAGGTAGGTGTCGAGATATGACTGGTCGGTATAGGGGAAACCGGTACTGAGCAATGCGCCTTTAAGCCCGGTATGTCCGGACACGCGTATGCGTTTTTCATTTAACTGGGCGCCTTCGCCGCGCGCGGCAGTAAACAGTTCCTGTGAAAATGGATCGTAGATCACGGCTGCTTCGAGGCGCGCCTTGTGCTTGAGTGCAATCGATACGGCGAACTGGGGAAAGCCATGCAGGAAGTTGGTGGTGCCGTCCAGCGGGTCGATGATCCACTGGTAGTCAGCGTTTTCATCCTGTTTGCCACTTTCTTCGGCAAAAAAGCCATGATCCGGGTATGACTGCCTGAGGATATCGATAATGGCCGATTCAGCCTGGTGATCGACTTCTGACACAAAATCATTGTTTTTCTTGCTCGCAATCGTGAGCCGGTCGATCCGGTCCATGTTGCGCACAATTATATTACCCGCAGCACGCGCAGCGCGTACCGCAATGTTTACCATTGGATGCATGACAGATTTTCAAAGAGCGGTTTAACTAAGCGGCGAAGCATAGCAGAATACACATCACCATGCTTGAAAATATCCGAATCATACTGGTTAATACATCGCACCCGGGAAACATCGGTGCTACCGCCCGTGCCATGAAAAACATGGGCCTGTCTCGCCTGTACCTGGTGGATCCTGTTGACCATCCAACCTATGAAGCATACAGCCGGGCTGCCGGTGCTGATGATGTGCTGGGTGATGCCGTGGTGACTGAAACGCTGGCTGAAGCCCTGCAGGGCTGTAGTTGGGTAGCGGGCACCAGTGCACGCTTGCGTACCGTGAAATGGCCCATGTTTGATCCGCGCGAGTGTGCTGCGACGAGCATGGCGCAGGCTGCAAGTGGGGAGGTGGCTATTGTGTTTGGCCGTGAGCGCACCGGTTTAACCAATGAAGAAATGGAACTGTGCAAGGCGCTGGTGCATATACCGACGAACCCGGAATACAGTTCGTTGAATGTCGCAGCCGCGGTTCAGGTACTGTGTTATGAAGTCCGCATGGCCTTTCTGGCAAGCTCAGAAGACAGGCCGTTAAAAACCAAAACGGCAAAAGAAGACATGCCGGCGACAACCGATCAAATGGAAGGCATGTATGAACACCTGTATCAGGCCATGGAAGACATCAAGTTCTTTGGTACCAGTAATCCGGATGTGATCATGCGTCGTTTAAAAGGTCTGTTTAATCGCGCCCAAACGACAAAACGGGAAGTGGCAATCCTGCGCGGGATTTTTTCAGCCGCGCAGGGTAAGAAATCAGCACGCACACCAAAGGACTAGTTAAACGTGGTGTGATTAATGTGTATGTCGTGCGGGAATGGCTTACCGGTACCTGTCTCGAGATAGTCTTTTAAACTGAGCAGGAAAACGGCCCACTTGGTGCTGCAGTGTCCCATGAATTCTGTGGCCTGCTGCCAGTCAGCATGTTGGAAGTTGATAATCACCTGGTCATCCAGTTGTTCCAGGTTGAAACAGATACGGGTATCCAGCCATTCACCGGCATCACCCTGGACTGTCCACTCGATACGCTTGTTTGACTGGTAATCCGAAACGAGAGCAAGCACGTGATGCTCGTTGAACATGAATGCGAGTTCGCCACCGGATTCGGGATTGCCTTTTGTCGGTGCCCACCATTGACTGACGCCTTCGGTCGTTGCAATCGCTGTGAAAGCCTTTTCGAGGGGTGCCTTGATGCCTATCTGGTGATATATCGCTGCCATAGCGTATCCTCAACGGGTTAGTCAGAGTGGCTGCGAGCCGAGAACAGGTAACTGAATGCCAGTATCAACCAGGCGACAATGAAGCACACGCCGCCCACTGGCGTTATCATGCCAAGCCATTTAACACCGGTTAAGCTCAGTACATACAGACTGCCGGAAAAAATTATAATGCCTGCCAGCATTGTCCAGCCTGAGCTGATATGGCTTTGGCGGGCCGAGACCTTGTGCAAGGTGCCGATAACAATCAGTGCAATCGAATGCATGAACTGGTAGTCAGCTGCAGTATGGAATGTGGCCAGCATATCCGGCGACAGTATCTGCTTGAGACCATGGGCGCCAAAGGCCCCTGCGGCAACAGCAATCATGGCGCTGAGTGCGCCGATACCAATGAATAGGTTTGACATTATGAGCCTGTTGTTTTCTGATACGTGCATCTAATTGTAATGATCATGTGATGATATAGGGAGTTTTTTATGCCTTCTTTTGATGTTGTTTCCGAAATTGACAAGCACGAACTGAGCAATGCAGTCGATCAGACCAATCGTGAAATTTCGACACGTTATGATTTCAAGGGCAGTGACGCAAAGATCGATTTGAAAGATACAACCATGACACTGGATGCAACAGGCGATTTTCAGATCAAGCAGATTCACGATGTGATGTACAAGAAGCTGATCAAGCGTGGTATCGATACGCGTTGCCTGGATATAGGCAAGATACAGACCAAAGGTATTCGTGTTGCACAGGAAATCAAGGTTCGCGAAGGCATCGATAAGGAAGCGGCAAAGAAGATCGTTAAGAAAATAAAGGATTCAAAACTTAAAGTGCAGCCGGCTATTCAGGGCGAACAGGTCAGGGTCACAGGCAAGAAGCGTGATGATCTGCAGGCTGTGATCGAGATGCTGAAAGAGTCAGATATCGACTTGCCGTTACAGTTTATTAATTTCAGAGACTAGGATTCTGATTTGTTATGACATAAGTAAATGTCATAGCGTGTTTTCTTGCTGCTGATGCTCGTTGCTGGTTTGATATCGCTTACGGCTTCAGCATGAATGGGGCGTTTGATAACAACGCGCTGCGTGGCATTATTAAGCGCAGTGTCTAGCAGGCTGGCAGCATCGTCATCCTTCCCCAGCAGGTGTTGCAGTATCTGCATGTCTTTTTTTACCAGCGCTGACTTTTTACGCTCAGGATACATCGGGTCGATATAAATAACATCCGGCAGCCTGTCCCTGGGCATGTGCTGCATGAACAGGCAGGCGTCGGCATTGATCAGATTCATGAAATTTTCCAGCACCGGTTTGCTCGATTCGTGTTCAAGCCCGCGCCGGATACCATCCTCTATTAATGTATACAGCACCGGTGAGCGCTCTACGAGTGAAATTTTGCATCCCAGGTTAGCGAGGATATAGGCATCACGTGCCAGGCCGGCAGTAACGTCAAGCACACTGGGCGTGTTGCCTTTCTTCAGGCCGATGGCTTTGGCTATTGCCTGTCCGCGACCACCGCCATATTGTTGCCTGTGAGCCAGCGCACCTCCAACAAAGTCCACATAAATACCAGTATTCAGTTTTGAGTCGAACAGTTCTATGCGTTCATCACCATAGCAAAGTTGTAACGCGCAATCAGGATTTCTTGCTTCGAGTAAGGGCAGCTTGTTATTGTGCGCAAAGATCTGCGCCGTCTCGCGCCGGGAAGGTGATTCAGCAATTACGCAAAGCGCAGCTTCTGTCATCGCTGATTATCAGCTCGTAAAACATAATCGGGTGATTTCATGAGCTGGTATCATACCGCACATGCAGCAGTTTATTGATATTGGTGTGAATCTTACCGGTAGCTCCTTTAAATCGGATGTGGCTGATGTGATTCAGCGCGCGCATGATGCGGGTGTGAATCAGTTGATCGTGACAGGCACCAATATCGAGCACAGTCAGAGAGCCGTGGAATTATGCAAACAGTACCCGCATGCCTTGTATGCAACAGCGGGTGTTCATCCGCATCACGCGAGTGAGGTCAATGCCGATACTGTTTCAGAGCTGAAAGCATTGTATTCTGAAGCCGCGGTTGTTGCTGTGGGTGAATGTGGTCTCGATTTTAATCGGAACTATTCGTCGCCATCTGATCAGCGTGTAGCATTTCAAATGCAGTTACAGCTGGCCAGTGAAGCTGGTTTACCGCTGTTTCTACACCAGCGCGATGCGCATGACGAGTTCGTTAGTATGCTGCGTGAATATCTGCCGGATATCAGTGGTGCGGTGGCGCATTGCTTTACCGGGACGCTTGATGAAGCATTGCAGTATGTCGACATGGGTATGTATATCGGTGTTACCGGTTGGATATGTGACGAAAGGCGTGGTGGTGACTTGCAGCGGGCTGTCTCCGAGATCCCGCTTGAGAAGATAATACTGGAGACCGATGCGCCTTACCTGTTACCTCGGGATTTAAAGCAGGCGCCTGCTATCAAGAGACGCAACGAGCCCTGTTATTTGCCACATATCTGTGAGGTCACGGCGAAATACATGCAGGTTGACAGCAAGCAGCTCGCCGAGTCGGCCATTGAAAATACACGCCGGTTATTCAGCATATAAAACAATCTTAATAATGATCGTTTCAGGGGTGATGTTATAGTCTGGCTCGATCAGACTGGTTTATATACTATGCTTTAGATAACTGCATATTGATCAACAAGGGAGACGTTATAATGTCCTACCAGGCTTTAACACAACCAGCCAGCATAGGCCGTGTGCTGGACAGTGGTTTCAAGCTGTTTGTTTCAAGTTTCAACTCGGTGCTGATTCTCATCGTGGTGACGGCAATCATCAGCGTTATCATGCAGTACGCCATATTCCAGATTATGTTACCTGCAGCACAGCTACACACAGAAGAAGACATGCAGTTATATATGATGAGTGTTATGCCGCAGCTAACGATAGTTGGACTTACGATGTGGGTTATCAGTCTTATCCTGTACAACGCGATCCTGTCACGGATTGGCATGATAGCGACAGGCGAACCGGGAGAGTTGTTCGATGCACTGATAACGGGTGCAAAAAAGGCTCTGCCGGTATTTCTTGCCGCAATTTTGTACGGCATTGCTGTGATGATCGGCTGGATGTTGCTGGTAATACCCGGTTTGATTGTGATGCTGACCCTTATATTTTTCCAGGTGTTAATCGTGGTCGATGATGAGGGTATTCTTGCTTCACTCAAGAAAAGCCACAACCTGGTATGGGGAAACTACTGGCGCACTGCGGCTGTTATTCTGATCCCGGTTTTCATTATCTACGCACTGATATTTGTCGTCGCTTTCATTGCCGGTTTCGTGGGTATGTATGTGCCGACTGAAATGGAGCATGGTCACATACAGACGAGTTTCGGCCTGTTCGATATGCTGATTGCTGCAGTATCGGTGGTCATGGTGCCTTTGCTGGATGCTGTTTTCATTGCGCATGTTAATGATTTGAAACTGCGTAAATCCGGCGCTGACCTGGAGCAACGATTGCAGGCTTGATAACGACCAGCGAACTAATCGTTCTTTTTGTTGGCTACTTGCTTCAGATAATCTTTCAGTTCGGCGGCATCACCCGGTACAAAGTTGTCACCCATTCTATCCAGTAGCTGGTGACCCAGGCTCATGCGCTGTTCCTTCTCCAGCTGGGACCAGCGATCGAGCAGTTCGTGCAGGATGGCGTCATTATCAGCTGCCTGTGCTGAGTCCGGTTGCTCATCAACTTTTGTTGCATGAATTTCCTCGTTGTTGCTATATACAAGCACGGTTCCTGCAGCTATATCGCCGAGACGCACATGATTCCTGGTAAAGATGGCAAACAGCAGTCCTACGGTGTAGACGCCCGGAAAGCCATCAACCAGGCGCAGTAGATTTCTGATCAGGATTTTGTCGAGCCCGGGCGCTTCGCCTGAAAGCGTCAAAATTTGAACGCCTGCCATGTGTTTGCCCGGGGTATTGCCGTGCATGAACATTTCAAGGACAGGGTGATAAGTAAAATAGAGAAGGGCTGCCGGCAGAAAAATACCCCAGGCCGTCGAAGCATGGTTTGCTTCCTGCTCGAACAACGAAGCAAGCGCGCCATCGTCATAAATAAACAACGCCGCGCAGTAAATCCAGGCCAGTGCAAGCAACAACCGGATATGCCAGTCGATGACAAATGCATAAGAGCGTGCACCAACACCGGCAATTTCCATATCGTGTGACGAAACGTCTTCGTTATCGAAGTGAATCAGGGGATTGACGTGCTCTGCTTCCATTTTGGACCATTGAAACTGCGTGTTTGCGATATGTCGCGTGTCATATGAGTATATCGCACACGTGAAGTATTACCGGATTGTTACAATTTGATACGAAATATGACTTTCGATGACGATTCAAATTGCACTCGACTATAACACTGGGTAATCTTCGCCGATGATTATTCACCAGCCAGGACTTTCGTGAAATCAGCTCTGTTCGCGTTCATGCGCTCAATGCTTTCCAGTCTGCGCGACCTGGCGCCGATTATCCTCGTTATCGGCTTTTTTCAACTACTGGTACTGCAGCAGCCCATTGACAACATATTCAGCCTTTTAACCGGCATTGTATTCGTCGTCATGGGCCTCACGTTTTTTATCTACGGACTTGAAATGGGTCTGTTTCCTATCGGTGAGGATATGGCGCATGCCTTTGCGCGCAAGGGTAGTGTGTTCTGGTTACTGTTATTCGCTTTCGCGCTCGGATTTGGTACCACCGTGGCTGAGCCTGCACTCATAGCGGTGTCCGATGAGGCGGCCGAGGTTGCAGCCGATGCCGGACATATTGCAACGACGGAAGAAGCGATGGAGTCCTATGCCACGGGATTGCGTTTTACCGTGGCACTGTCGGTTGGCTGTGCGATCGTGCTTGGTGTGTTACGCATACTGATGAACTGGTCGATCCAGTACATGATTATGGGTGGTTACGTCATTGTGATTATAGTGACCAGTTTTGCGCCCAAAACCATCATCGGCATTGCCTACGATTCGGGTGGGGTGACAACATCGACGATTACAGTGCCACTGGTGACAGCGCTGGGTATCGGTCTTGCGTCTTCGATCAAGGGTAGAAATCCGATGCTCGATGGTTTTGGTCTGATTGCTTTCGCATCGTTGCTGCCGATCATCTTTGTACTTTTATACGGAATTATTTTCTAAGGGTTGGTTATCATGGAAATGATCGAGTTACTCATAGAGCTCTTTATCGACACGACGCTCGATGTGCTGCCGATCGCCGCGATTATTTTCGGTTTCCAGTTCCTGGTCATTCGCAAGCCAATCAAGAACGTGAAGAGAGTCATGATCGGTATGCTCTACGTGCTCATTGGTATCACGCTGTTCCTTGTGGGGCTGGAGCAGGCACTGTTCCCGCTAGGCAGGTTAATGGCTGAACAATTGACTGATCCGGCGTTCATAGTAGGCGCGCAAAAGGTCGCGGGAGAGTTGCGCTGGTTTGATTATTACTGGGTATACATCTTTGCCTTCGCCATCGGCATGAGTACCACGATTGCCGAGCCTTCATTGATTGCGGTTGCGATCAAGGCAAACGAAGTGTCTGCCGGGGCCATCGGCACCTGGGGATTGCGCATGGCCGTGGCGCTGGGTGTAGCTATCGGCATTGCACTGGGTACTTATCGGATCGTCACCGGCACCCCGTTGCATTACTACATCATCGCGGGTTATATCGTGGTGGTGATACAGACCTTCTTTGCACCCAGGATGATTGTGCCGCTGGCCTATGACTCGGGCGGCGTAACCACATCAACGGTGACCGTGCCGCTGGTTGCAGCACTTGGCCTGGGTCTGGCCGAAACGGTGCCGGGACGCAGCGCTCTGATCGATGGTTTCGGTTTAATTGCATTCGCCAGTCTGTTCCCGATGATCTCGGTGATGGCCTATGCCCAGTTCTCCGAATTCAGGGCAGCACGGCA
Organism: Gammaproteobacteria bacterium; assembly: GCA_029287435.1. Lineage (GTDB taxonomy): Bacteria > Pseudomonadota > Gammaproteobacteria > SZUA-229 > SZUA-229 > JABDQW01. Next base: position 3,639 of record JARFRD010000045.1, on the reverse strand, counting down.
GCACAAGCGCGAACGACAAGAGAAAGATTAAAGATGGTAATTAATAATATTAATTCAGTTACGTGTACAAGACTGACATACGCAGTCGAATACTTGGCTTATATCAGTATGCATAGAGCAGGGGGTGTGTCATGCATTTCAAACTATTAATCGCATTTGTCGAGGACAGTTTGTCTGACAAGGTGATGACTGCGGCTAGAGAAGCAGGCGCCACCGGTGCGACCGTTATTAACAATGCCAGAGGCGAAGGGCTGGAGTTGAACAAGACATTTTTTGGTCTGTCTCTCGAGACGCAGCGAGATGTGTTGCTGTTCCTCGTGGAAGAACACCTGAGCCGCAAGATTCTCGAACAGATTAATGAAATCGGTGAGTTTGAGTCTTCCCCGGGTTCTGGTATAGCAATACAGATTGACGTTGAAGATGCGGTGGGTGTCACTCACCAGATTGAGAAGCTCACTGACATGGTGGAGGATGAATTATGAGAGATGAAAGAAACATCGTTCGCGCACGCGATGTAATGAAGAAAAATTTTGATCTGATTGATGGGCGTATGACGGTAATGGAAGCGCTGAAAACAATGAATCACATCGAGAGCAAGTCATTGATCGTTAATAAGCGTCATGACAATGACGAATACGGTATCTTGATGTTGTCAGATATTGCCAAGTATGTACTTGCCAAGGACCGCTCCCCAAACCGGGTTAACGTTTACGAGATCATGGCAAAACCGGTTTTATCAGTTGATCCGGATATGGATATTCGTTATTGCGCGCGCTTTCTGGAACGATTTGGCATAACACGTGCGCCAGTGATCGAGAATGGGGAAATTATCGGCATTGTCAGCCTGACCGATATGGTACTGAAGGGGCTGGTACAGTTTGAGTGATCGTCGCAGCGGTTTAAACAGGGCTGTGCCTGTTAGCCGCATCGAGCGTGTTGCGCATTAGCACGGCCACTGTCATCGGTCCCACACCCCCGGGTACCGGTGTTATCCACGCAGCGTGTTCAGCAGCCTTTTCAAAATCAACATCGCCGGTCAAGGTGCCGTCTTCGAGCCGGTTAATGCCCACATCGATGACGGTCGCGCCCGGTTTAACCCATTCACCTTTTACGATTCCAGGCTTGCCAACGGCAACGACGAGAATATCTGCCCGGCCAACCTGTTCCTCAAGGTCGTTGGTAAAACGATGACATACCGTTGTTGTTGCACCGGCAAGTAACAGCTCCAGGCACATCGGGCGACCCACAATATTCGATGCACCCACAATGACAGCATGGCGACCCTTGTAGGTTTCGCCAATATGGTCGAGCAGCATGATGATGCCCCAGGGCGTGCAAGGGCGTAACAGCGGTTTGCGCTGGGTGAGTCGGCCGATATTGTAGGGATGGAAGCCGTCCACATCCTTGTCCGGATGAATGTGGTCAATGATGTCAGATTCGTTTATCTGTGACGGTAATGGCAGCTGAACCAGGATGCCGTCTACGGTGTCATCATCGTTAAGCTGTTCGATCAGTTCAAGCAGCTGTTCCTGCGTGGTTTCCTGCGGCAGGTCATGCATACTGGATACTATGCCGGCCTCGGCACAGGCTTCACGTTTCTTGCGAACATAGACCTGGGATGCCGGATCCTGGCCCACCAGGACCACCGCGAGACCCGGTGCTCGACCACCCGCTTTGACGCGTTCATTCACTCCATCGCGTACTTCTGCGCGGATTTCAGCTGCGATCAATTTGCCGTCAATGATTTTTGCGGTCATTTCTGGGATGTTCCTGTCGGGCTTGCATGAAGGGGGCAGATTCTCTCATGATGGCTGCTATTGCTACAAGATAATTGTTATTATTGGAGATCTGTTTGGGGCGGGCAATCTGATGTGTGAATCTTGACCGTTTCTTACACAGCGCGTAATATCGCGCCTCTTGCATTTATGCAGATGAATTCGGGGTATAGCGCAGTCTGGTAGCGCGCCTGCTTTGGGAGCAGGATGTCGGGAGTTCGAATCTCTCTACCCCGACCAAATTTAGCTGGATCTGAGAAAAGCAGGTTCGGGAAATAAGATTGATTTGAGCTTCAGCTCACGAACGATTCTGCGCCCGTAGCTCAGCTGGATAGAGCATCGGCCTTCTAAGCCGAGGGTCGCAGGTTCGAATCCTGCCGGGCGCGCCATTCTCGGTGGGTTTTAATTAAACAATGGTGGGCGTAGCTCAGTTGGGTGAGCTGAAATCGAAAGTCCAGTGGACTTTCGCAGTTCGGCGAACGCCAGACAGGAGTCTGGCCGGTTCCAACCAGATGCGAAGCGAGGCAGGAAGCCGCAGCGCCCATCAGCTTGTATAACAGAACAATGGTGGGCGTAGCTCAGTTGGTAGAGCCCTGGATTGTGATTCCAGTCGTCGTGGGTTCAAGTCCCATCGTCCACCCCAAATTTGCGTGTGAATTCAATCATTATTGGACGCACACGCGAATAGATCATCACAACACGATACATCCTGTTATCAGGAATGCCTTCGGCATGGTCTATACCCGCGCTCGCAGATGCGCGGAAATCTGGGTCATTAGCTCAGTTGGTAGAGCAGGAGACTCTTAATCTCTTGGTCCGGGGTTCGAGTCCCTGATGACCCACCAAATAAACAAAGCCCCTTATATGGGGCTTTTTATATTTGTGCGTTTTCAGGGCGAGGAGCCCGATGGGTTCGACAAAATCGCCAGGAGCGATTTTGAAAGCACGAAGTGCGGCCCGAAGGGTGAGCCTCATGGATGAGGCGAATAATCCCTGATGACCCACCAATAAAAACAAAGGGCTAGCAATGTGCTGGCCCTTTTTCATATCTACATGGCGCAATTATGGCGCACTTTCATAATTTAGTTCTTCTCAGTTAGTGGCTGTCCGCTAACGACCCAAAGTTGATATTCAGTATTATCTAATATTTAACATGATCGATATATTGGTAGCGCGGATTTATTCCTGCTACCCCTACCGCATGTCACTTGTCATTAAACCTAAACACATTTGTAACATCATTCTGTGATTATTGTTTTTTTTAAATGATCATAAACAGGGGATATATTACTTATGAACAAGAAAGTATTTAGCCGTACTGTACTGGCTGCTTCACTTGCAGCTGTGATGGCTACACCTGCGATTTCACATGCTGGCGGCATGATTAAAGTTACAAATGGTGATGACTCGGGTGAAGGCTCACTGCGCGCTGCAATCGAAAGCGGTAAGTCAAAGATCAAGATTGCCAAGAGCGTTGAGACGATCAATATCCTGAGCACTCTTGATTACACCGGTGAAAAAGCATTGACCATCAAGGGCTCTGGTCAGACAGTATCGGCTGCTGGCAATTTCACACTGCTGGCTGCTACGAATGGTGCAGATCTCACAGTTTCAAATTTAAACTTTGCGGGTCCTGGCGGCTTCGATGTCGAGCACCGTGGTGATATAGACGAGAAAGGTGATCCTGTTCCTGCAGGTAAAGGTATATTCGTTGATGTACGTGATGACCAGACCGGTACAGTCAAGCTTGTTCTGAAGAATGTATCTGTTTCAGGCGTTGCCAACCATGGTATCCACGTTTCTGACTGCAGTCTCGCTGATGACTGCGGCGGTGGCAGCGGTGGAGGCGGTGAAGGCTCTGATG
>JARFRD010000194.1 GCA_029287435.1 Gammaproteobacteria bacterium | reverse complement strand
TCCCCCCAGGATGAGAACTCGATTTCATTGGTGCCGGATGCTATCCGAACAGAGGCTTTCCAGCTGTACCTGCGGCTGGGATTGGAATAGCCTTTATACTCTGCTTCAACGTTTCCGGATTCGCCCGTGGTTTTGTTTCGCCAATGTACATGTACAATGGGTTGGGCGCGTGAAACGCAGACGGAGTCTGATCCAAGCAAGCCAAGGTCGATGGTGATCCAGGCTTCACAATCAGCATCGGAAGTCTGAATAAATACGCTACCACTGACCTGCGCATGTGATGTGTCGCCCTCATCAACATTGGTTTTGATATCCTCCTCGTTTACAGTAAGACGATCGGGATCAATCGCCTGTACCTGACTATCACTGTCGCCGCCACCGCATGCGCTTAACAACAGCACGAAAACAGCAGGAATAAGGATGACTGCTTTACGAAGAAAAAAATTCCTGCTGTTTTCTTGCATCATGATGTGCTGTTACTGCAGTTCGTTCAAAGCCGCTTTTGAAACTAAAGCGTGAGCTGAGCGCGTAGGGTGGATGCCATCCCAGAACAGATACTCATCAGGAGAATCACAGACCGGATTGATGCGCGTATCCGGTGTCAGGCAGGCATCGGTAACGTTGCTTAATCCGAAACTTGCCGGTGATGTGACAGCTGCTGTGATCAGAGAGAATACGTCGACACGCGTGATACTGACAGCAGGGTACGCGGTCTCGATACCTGTCAGTACACTCTCAAGCGCCTGGTTGTAGTTATATGCCATAAGCGTTGCGAGTGATGATGTTTGTGGGCCGAGTGATGTAACGGCCGGGACCATGCCGATATTGGGTACATTGGGCACCAGAAATTGCGTCGCGCCGTTTGATATCAGGGATACGAGGTTATTGGTAACACCGGTAATAGCATCGTTAATGATCGGGCCGGCTGCAGCTTGTCCTGCAAGCATTGCATCGGCTTCCGAGCCGCCGCCAAGCAATACCGGCAAGTAGGCGGTCTGGAAAGCAACGAGTGCATCGCGTACATCATTGCTGCCAATGAATATGCTGTGTAGTGCGTCACTGTCTGCGCCTTCGAATGTAGAGAGATACAGTGCTACCTGGGCGCTGAGATCGAAAGGCCCGCCAGCAGAAGAGGCTGCGCGCGCGGCACCGAAAGCGAAATTGGTGCCTCTGGAGGTGCGCAATGCCGGAAGTTTCGCGGTGGGTTGTTTCAATTCATTGGCGAGTTGTGTGGCCCATGTCTTGCCATTGCTGAAAGTCATTCCACCGATAGGGTAAGGATAGTCAGGCACCCCTTCACTCGCGTAAGGTGCCACACTGACACCGCCGGTTACAGCGAAAACGTTGCCAGGATCTGACAGGCTGTCGCCGAACACGACAAGGTTGCTGTAACTGGTGTCCGCTAGTGTTGAGGTGGTGATAAGCAGCGAAGCAGCTGCCAGTGCATAACAGGTTTTTATCATCGCAGTTCTCCATATGTGCGTAATCAGTTGAAGTAAAACAACTACAGAACTTCACTGAAGTCGATTATTGATCGTTCAACAGCTTCGTTCTGTGGGCAAAATGCGAGAGCTATCCTCTTTGCCTGGCTACTACGATAACGATGAAATTTTCAAATGATAGTGATTCTTGCAAAGTATCATCATGTGATACTCCGGGTAGGCGATGTGGTTACTTGATGCGAAAGTGATTGGTTTCCGGGCGATAGCTATCAGGCGTGATGGCCGTAATCACGCAAAAGTCACACGAAACAATACAGCATTATTTAGTCGGATTCTTTTTTGCGCATTTTGTCAAAGAATTCGGCATGCCACGGGCGTGCTGCGATCAATACACCAAACGGGATTCTATCTTCCAATGGGACTTTCATGTCTTCCTGGCTTAACTGGAAGATTTCGAAAGCCAGTTTCTGTAACTTTTTCATGATGACTGAACAGGTGAGGGGGGTGTACATTCCTGATAACAGGCGCAGGTATTCATTTTCTTCACAGAAATAACTGTTCATGAATGATGACTGGAACTTTTCAACGAAGCAACGCTGGATGGGTCCTTTTTTTCGCCAACGCAGATTGTGTGAAACCTTTGTCTTGATTTTGTTTTTTGGAAGAAGTTCCATAAGACCCATTTTGTCTAGCAGCGCCAGTTTTTGAATCAACTCGGTTTCAGTGAAGTCGAAATGTTTGATCAATTCATCGAAAGTCCAGCCCTGATGGACCAGGAATGAGACGGCCAGCATTCGTTCGTCACTGACAATCTGTTTCTCCTGCTCCTCGGTCAATACTTCGATTGCGCGACTCTCGGACTTGCCAATACGCGTTAAATCAGCGAGGTCAATGCTGAGAAGTTCGCATATTTTATCGATGCGTTTTATGGACATGTCCTCATTGGAGAACATGCGCTTTACAGTTGTCTCGGTCAAATCGAGATATTCAGCGACTTGTTTGTAAGTAAGGCCTTTTAACTTGAGTTCGTTTTTCAGGTTTGTGAATAATGAGCTCACCTGAGGCATGTTGCGACCCTCCTGGTATATCTGCATTACAGACATTGCCTTCGTTAAGTAGAGATTGTCACTATGATGCTATATGAATAAACAGGGTTCAGAGTGAATCGCCGCAAATTACATATAGTCTCAGATAAAATGATATTACTCCTGCAAGTGACCTATGACTACCAATCGGGAAACACAGGATCAGAAAGCAATTGTTTCTGATATTAGAGAAAATTGCTCTCTGAGCCGGGTTTTACGCTACTTGACTTACTATCCGTTTGATAATTTGATATGACTTGCGATGACAATAAATGGAAGTGGCATGCCCTTTAGCTCGTGCGCAAGGCCGAAGCCGCGTGAGCTACGACATTTCCGGAAAGCCGCCCGCGACGATCGAGTGGGAGTGATCCGGCTCCACCGCAAAGGCGCAAAGGTCGCAAAGAGTATGTATGCTCTTTAACCGCAGAGACGTATTCATCGAGGCATCAAACGCGCAGAATACCTGAAAAACGTGACCTCTTGATCCGAGATGATGGTGACCCCGGGTTAACATTTCGATTAAATCAATCTGTCGCGGCGTTACACCTCTTACTATTGAAGCCTGCATTAACCGGGCAATCGTTCATAGTACAGGTGCCGCCAGCCGGGACAGCTTTACAGCGACTCGCCACCACAACGGCTGGTCTTCGAAGCTCTCGGGGTCGATCAGCTCGGCGTGCGCAAAGTCGGCCTCGAACATCGCTTGCATTTCGCGGGCAAATTCCTCATCAGCGATGACGGCGGTTACCTCGAAATTCAAACGGAAGGATCGATTATCGAAATTCGGTGTACCCACCGTCGACAGTTTGTTGTCGACAAGCATCACTTTCTCATGCAGAAATCCCGGCTTGTATGCATAGAACTTGATACCCAGTCCGGCCAGCTCCTCCATGTAGTGAAAGGCAGCAAGGTAAACTGGCCAGCTATCGGGTTTGCCGGTGGTGATAATTCGCACATCTACGCCGCGAAGGGCGGCAAGCTGCAGCGCCTTCATCACCGCTGCATCCGGAACAAAGTACGGTGCTGACAGCCAGATGCGCTCTTGAGCTGCGTTCAGCGCACTAACAAAGAACAGCGAAGCAGTCTCGAATTGTCCGGTGGGGCCGAACGGAAAAATCATGGCTTTCATGTCATGCTCGGATGCCGGCCGGGATGTCCAGTTGACTTCAGGAGTGCCACGTGTGGCCCAGTACCAGTCACCCAGAATCACCATCTGCAGTTGCTGCACCACGGGTCCCTCGAGACGTACATGGGTATCACGCCAGGGGCTGAAGTCGGGGTCCAGGCCAAGATACTCATCGCCAACATTGTGTCCGCCTACCCAGGCCGCCTTGCCATCAACAACCACCATCTTGCGGTGGTTGCGAAAGTTAAGCTGAAAACGGTTGCGAGATCCCTGCGTGGGCTTGAACGAACTGACCTCGACACCGGCTTCGCGCAATTCGTCAACGTACGCAGCCGGCAGGCCGCCGCTACCGATTTCATCGTACAACAAGTAAACGCGCACACCCGCGCGTGCCCGCTCGCTCAGCGCGTCCTTGACACGCCGGCCGAGACCATCATCGTGGAACATGTAGAACTGGAACAGTATGTAGTTTTCGGCCGCGGCCACACCTTCGAGAATGCTGTCGAAGGTCGCATCGCCATTGATCAGCAGATCGGCTCGGTTGCCCCGGGTCAGCGGCAGACCGGAGAGTTGCGTAATCGCGGCGTGCCAGGAAGGCGCATCCGTGGGCGGGATCTCCCAGGGCTTCATGTCATCGCGGATGTCAGTCAGCAGTTTTTCGAATTCGTCCCTGCGGTCTTCGAATGCTTCAGCCATGCCTTCGAATTTGGTGCGTCCGAGTACGAGATAAGCGGGTACCGCAACGAACGGAAATGATACAAGTGAAACCGAC
>JARFRD010000179.1 GCA_029287435.1 Gammaproteobacteria bacterium | reverse complement strand
ATCGATAGAACTCTTCGCATCATCGTGGGACTTGGCTTGATCAGCCTGGTATTCATAGGCCCACAAACCGTATGGGGCTGGATCGGTGTTGTACCTCTGGCAACAGCGATCATCGGCTGGTGTCCACCCTATGCCCTGCTGGGGATCAATACCTGCAAGAAGTAACATTGATTCATTAAAAATAAAAAGCCCGGTATAACCGGGCTTTTTATTGCTTGTTAGCAGAATCGACAACCGATCAATTATTCAAGATTATCCCTGTTACCGTCAGTTATCTTCAGCATCGTCGACTTGTGCTTACCTTTCCTGATCATGTCATAGCCGTCTGCATCATTTTCTGTGACAGTAAAGCATAGCGGCTTGATCTTGCCATTCCACAAAATGCACAGGCGATCGGCGTCATCCAGGAACCAGCGGCCGTCTTTTCTATCACCGTTATCACGCATCTGAATCAGAACACCCCTGGGAGAGAAATAATTAACGCATGTACTTTTGTCTTTCTCTTTACGGCAATCGACTGTTTTGTCCTTCACCAGATCTTTTAACTCGTAGTAGTCAAGCCCTTCCAGTTCCTCGGTCGATTCAGCAGCGTATATTGGCATGGTTGCCGAGAAAAAAGATATTACAAATACTGCAGGCATTAATCGTGACAACATCATGCATTACTCCATAAATAATCAGGTTGTTTTTTACGCCGAGACCATCGAAGCCCTGACACATCGCAGCACCTCATAATCGAACATACCATCGAGTGCTTCGTAAACCGGTTTTAGCTTACCGCTTCCACCATCTTCTGCAAGAATCGCATCCTGGATGGTTGAGATTTCCTGCTCATCGATATCTACAACATCGTGCAAGGCTATCTCCCCCTGTTCAATACAGGCAGCAAGATGGTTATAGACTGTGGAAGTATTCAAACTTCGTTGTTCCGCAATACTCTCAATACTGTTTCCATTGCGAAACAGCTGCAGACTCTGCGCAATAGTATCCGACTTTCCGGTATTCGATTGTTTGACATGGGACAGGATCACCGCAAGAAATGCTTCTGCGTATTTTTCCAGCTTGCTTTCACCGACACCGGTTATTCTCGAAAACTGCTCACGATTCTGGGGTTGCCTTTCGACCATTTCGACCAGCGTCGCATCATGAAATATAACGTACGGCGGTACGTTGTGCGATTCGGCCAGCTGCTTGCGGCAGGCGCGTAAGGCCTCCCACAACTGGTTATCCGACGCCTTCGAGGTATTGAATGATTTCCGGCCCTTGCGTGCTGACTTTGCCTGTTTTGTTTCCTTGCGCAGCATCAGCGTTTGCTCGCCGCGTAATATGGGACGACAGGATTCTGTCAGGCATAAATTACCGTGGCCTTCGATATCGACATTGAGCAACCCATGGGCAATAAGCTGCCTGAAAACACTGCGCCACTGTTGACTATCGAGCTCGCTGCCAATACCGAAAACACTGAGCTGGTCATGGCCAAAGCGCTTGATACGCTCATTGTCTTTGCCCTGCAGAATATCGACCAGGTATGCCACCCCAAAGCGCTGCCCGGTCCGGTGCACGGCTGACAAAGCCTTCTGTGCCACCACGGTTGCGTCCCAGGTTTCCACCGGTGACTGGCAGGTATCGCAGTTGCCACAGGCCTGCTCCAGTTCTTCGCCAAAATAGCGTAATAATCCCTGGCGCCGACAGCTGGTAAGCTCACTGAAACCAAGCATGGACTGTAACTTATGATGCTCGGTGCGCTTGTGCTGCTCATCAGCATCGGAACTGTCCATCATCTGCTTGAGCTTGATCACGTCCTGCAAACCATACATCATCCAGGCATCCGCTGGCAGCCCATCACGCCCTGCTCGCCCAGTCTCCTGGTAGTAGGCTTCGATACTCTTTGGCATGTTCAGATGCGCGACAAAGCGCACATCAGGCTTATCAATCCCCATACCGAAGGCAATGGTGGCAACGATGATGATGCCATCTTCCATCAGAAAGCGCTGCTGATGCTTCTGGCGCGTTTTTGCTGGCAGGCCGGCATGATATGGCAGTGCAGTTAATCCCCTGGAACATAACCATTCAGCCGTTTGCTCGACCTTGTTGCGTGACAGGCAATACACAATGCCTGCCTCACCTTCATGTTCATTCAGGATAAAACGCAGCAGGGCATCACGCGCATTGCCCTGGTTCTGCATGATGCGATAGCAGATGTTGGGGCGGTCAAAGCTTGCAACAAACTGCTGTGCCGCAGACAGGTCCAGGCGACTGATGATTTCATTTCGTGTTGGGCGATCTGCGGTAGCCGTCAATGCCACGCGAGGCACCTGCGGGAAACGTTCGTGCAGGATAGATAACTGGATGTACTCGGGTCGGAAGTCATGTCCCCATTGCGAAACACAATGCGCTTCGTCGATGGCAAACAAGGCTATTTCAGACTGTTCGAGCAGGCCGAGAAATCCAGGCGTCATCATACGCTCCGGAGCAACATATAACAGGTCCAGCTGACCAGCCAGCAGCTGGTTTTCTATATCTGCGGCTTCGGCTGAGTCGAGTGTTGAATTGAGGAAGGCGGCTTTGACACCAAGCTCCCGCAAGGTGCTGACCTGGTCGTGCATGAGCGCGATCAGAGGTGAGATGACGATACCCGTGCCATCACGGGCGATGGCGGGTATCTGGTAACACAACGATTTACCACCGCCTGTGGGCATCAATACCACGGCATCTTTACCATCGATTAACTGCTGAATGATAGCAGCCTGTGAACCGCGAAATTCCGTGTAACCAAAAATTGTTTTTAGTAGTTGTAAGGCTTTATCGTCCATGGGCGGATTATACCTGCATACCTGGATTGATCTGTTCTAATCTGTGCGTGTTTTAACTGGCTAGCGCAGGTTGAGATTAACGGCCTGAAGCACCTCGCTACTCATGGGTTTCTGGGCAAACGCGACCACGCCCATATTCTCCAGCTTCCAGTTATTTTCAATACGCAACTCGGAACTGATGGCATAGGGAAACTGCCTCGCATGAAACGGGCCGGCGAGTTTACGCACCACGTAATCATGGCGCAGCTGTTCGCCCTCGTTTTCGCCTGCGGTTACAGCAGAGCCCAGGTTGTGCTCGTACAATGCTATATACACAACCGTATCGCCATTAAAGCCATGCATACGTTCGACATTTACATTGACGGCCAGCCTGTCTTGCTCCGGCCTGGCTGTTATTTCGAGACTGACAGCTGCAGCTTGTGCATTGATACGCGCAATATCGGTATGAAGATGACGATAACGCCTGAAATCCTTGCCGTTCATCATGAACTGTGGTGTATAAACGGTTTTGCTCGCGTTCAGCAATGCCTGCTTGTGCTGTCTGTCATCATACTGTGGATTACCGAACGGGTCGCGCCAGCCAATGTAATCCCAGTAGGTGACATGGAAAGCCAGCGGCACCAGATGCTGATCACTGAGCTGCGAATCCTTTAGTTTTGATACGAAACGGTCTGCCGGAGGGCATGAACTACAGCCTTCAGATGTGTACAGCTCAAGCATGGCAGCACGATATGGCGGGCTTACAGCTGTATATACCTGTTCTGCCAGGGTTAAGTTTGCAAGGCTAAACAGTACTACAAATAATAGCGCTCTCATGAAGAGTCAGACCCGAGAAGCAGTTGTTAATTCCGCTTATGGGCAATGATAATGTCCATGACATTGGTATTACTGGGTCCAGGCTGGAACAGATCATCGGTTGCCATCAACACCACACCCGCGTTGGCTTTGGCAAGTTCACTGCCTATATCAAATCCCATCTGCTCGGCCTTCTGTTTTGTTTGACCCGAAATGATGGCGCCCGCGCAGGTCGTATTGCCATCGATACCGTCGGTACCGGCGACGAGAACGGTAATATCTTGCTGCTGATCGAGCACCTCGGCCATGGCCAGTGCCAGGGTCTGGTTCCTGCCGCCCAGTCCCGGGTTATCAGGCAGCTGTACCGTGGTTTCACCGCCCCAGACGTGCACACCGGCTGGCGCGCTGATTAACCATTCGCCAATGGCCCTGCCCTGCGCTATCGCATCGCCATCAATAAATTGCTCATGGTAGGTACTGTCAAACCCCTGGCGCTCCGCTTCCTCTGCAGCTGATCGTGCGGCGAGTTCAATGCTACCTATAACTCGCGTGTCAACAGGATTGTAAAATTGTGGGCTGGAATCAGTATGAGTTACCCTGGACTGCAACCACTCATCAGCGATGCGCTCATCAATATCACTTTGCACCAGTAAACCGGAGCCAATCACCGCCGGGTTGTTACCCTGCACATCCGAGATCATGAGCTGGGTGATATGGACATGATCTGTATAGGCCAGTAAGCCCCCGCCCTTGATTTGTGAAAAGCATTTGCGCCAGGCATTCATTGCATGAATATCCATGCCGGATGCGAGCAGGTACTCATAGATTTGCTGGATCTGCTCCAGTGAATAACCATGCACAGGCATTTCAACCATGCTGGAGGTGCCACCGGAGATCAGCACAAGCACACTGGAGCCTTCCGGTATTGCTTTTAGATATGCAACGAGTTCTATACCCGCGTCAAGGCATAGCTGATCAGGAACAGGATGCGTTGACTCCTGTATTTTTATGCTTTTGTTGTCACGCAGTTCTGCTGGAATATATTCACGCGCCGATATGAGCAACGCGGATTTGATTGAATGCTGGCAATCCAGTGTTCCTTGCAGCATGGCAGGCGCAGCCTTGCCGATGGCGATACAATGCGAAAACACCGGGGAGCGATTTTCTACACACCACTGCTGCAGCAGTCGACGACCGTCAACTGTATCAACAGCGGTTTCATATAAATGGGCGAGCAGTTCGCGTGCCGTTAGTTCAGTCACATGCCACGCGCCAGGTCGTTCTTGATATCATCAATATCCTCGAGCCCAACGGCAACACGTATCAGGCCATCCGAAATGCCGGCATTCTGGCGCTGCTCGGAGGTGAGACGCCCGTGCGTGGTTGTAGCCGGATGCGTGATCGTGGTTTTGGCATCGCCAAGATTGGCCGAGATCGAAATCAGCCGCGTGGCATCGATCAGGTTCCAGCCGGCCTCTTTTCCGCCCTTGAGCTCAAACGAGACGATTCCGCCATACCCACTTTGCTGCTGTTTCGCCAGCTCATGCTGTGGGTGGCTTTCCAGGCCCGGATAATAGGCACGTTCGACCACTGCCTGCTGCTCCAGCCATTGCGCCAGCTTAAGTGCGCTCGCGCTATGCGCCTGCATACGTAACTGCAAGGTCTCGAGACCTTTGAGAAATACCCAGGCATTGAATGCACTCATGCTTGGCCCCGCGGTGCGCAGAAAACCGTACACCGAATCACCCACAATTTCGTTAGAGCCACAAACCGCACCACCCATGCAACGGCCCTGGCCATCGATGTACTTGGTTGCAGAATGGATCACGATGTCAGCGCCCAACGCAATTGGCTGCTGCAGTACCGGTGTACAGAAACAGTTATCAACGACCAGCAGGCAATCTTTTTTATGTGCGATATCAGCCAGCGCCGCAATGTCGACCAGTTCGGTCAATGGATTCGACGGTGTCTCGAGAAACAGAAATTTTGTTTCTGGTTTGATTGCCTGTTCCCATGCTGACACATCAGATAACTCGACGAATGTCGTTTCAATTCCCAGCTTACGGAGAAAATTCTCGAACAGCATCGTGGTCGAACCGAAGATGCTGCGTGAAGAAACAATGTGGTCGCCGGTTTTAAGCAGGCCAATACAGGTAGCCGTGATTGCAGACATACCTGAAGCCGTGGCTACACAACGTTCTGCGCCCTCCATTGCAGCAAGCCGTTCTTCGAACGTTCTTACCGTCGGATTGGTAAAGCGTGAGTAGATGTTGCCCGGCTGCTCACCGGAAAAACGTGCCGCGGCTTCTGCTGCCGAAGCAAACACGTAACTCGATGTAGCAAATATCGGTTCGCTATTCTCGCCTTCGGAGGTGCGCTGCTGTCCGGCACGAACTGCTCGCGTTGCGAGTGCATAATCATCCGGATTTATCTTTTTAGAATCACTCATTAAATCACGTCTATAAAATCATACTTTTATTCAAGGCCGCAACGCGGTATCTTCGAGAAACGCAATGTATATGATAATACATGAGTAACGCAGAAGCTGCCGCAACGAAGGCACGGGGCAAAAAGATGATTTTATTCTTCAATTAATACTTCGGTTCCAACATCGACCAGTCGATATAACTCGACAACATCTTTGTTCAGCATGCGGATACATCCTATAGACGCTGGCGTGCCAATTTTGTCCTCGTCACTGGTACCATGAATGTATATGTAACGATTATACGTGTCTACATACCCGCCCTGGTTTCTGCCCGGCTCCATGCCTTCGAGCCACATAATACGGCTGGTTATGACATCATCAGGCAGCTCGACACCATCCCTGATGCAGTCTTCCAGCATACCTTTGGGTTCGCGCCCAACCAGCACCATGTTCATCGGCATGGCACCGCCAATCTTGTTCTTGATACGGTGCAGTCCAAGCGGGGTTTTCTCGCTGCCGTTTTCACTGCCGGTGCCATATTTTGATGTCGACACGGGGTATTTATGGATCAGCTTCCCCTCTTCATCGAGCAGTGACAGCTTCTGCTGGCTAATATTGATACGAATCCAATTCATCCTGGCTATTCAAATAATTATAATATTAAGTAGTGATTTATTATCCAATATTTCGTATATTGCAGCACGCTATACTGCTTTCATAGCCCGGGAACTGCACTCATGTCGAAATTCATCAAACAGGCGGCCGTAACCACGGCACTCATCCTGCTTTTCAGCGGTTGCACCTCACAAACGATTAACCCCGATGATATGACACTGTGTACCAATCCGAGGCCCGAGATATGCACGATGGAATACAATCCCGTTTGCGGCTTCATGCAGAATAATGATTCCGGAACTTATGCTTCACCCTGTACCGCCTGCAGTGACAGCACGGTGGTCGGCTACACCATGGGCAGCTGCGAGAGCGATAAATAAACATTAGCAATTTTCAATCGACAGATATCTTAAGCTGTTTTTTGAGCTTGTCTTTTGACCTGTCCTGCCAGCTGAGACGCAAATCGAGTACATTGAGTTCGCTACTGCTAGACGCATTGATTGTCAAATTGAGTAATCCCGGTGCTTTCAGCTTAATATCATTGTCGTCATCACTGAAAGATAGCGTACCGCTGGTTAAACCCTTCTGAATGGATGAAAGCAGCTCAATAACCGCCTCTCTTTCCTGCAATGACTGATGACTGAATTCTTTTTTTTCATTTTTCATATCAAGCTCCCGGTCCTATTCACTCTATGGCATCGCTTCTTACAAGCTATCCGGATCAAATACTTTCACATAAGGATGATCCGTACTGATACCAATTACTTTTCTATCCGGACGGATAATCGTAACCCCCGCACCCTTGCCTTCGAGCCGCTCCTTGTTACGCGAATGACTGTCCAGGGTGACATCGCACTCGAAGTTAACCATGGTCTTGCGTACTGATATACGCTGTCCGTTTAGCATATTCTTGTGGCCATGAACGATAACATGTAGATCATTGTCATGCGCGTGCTGTGCGCCTCTTGTGGTTAGAGGCCGGTCTCCCGGGCGGTACTTGGTACGAATCGCATTGACCACAGGGCCATAATAAAATCGTAATGGATTGCCGTATAATTGCTTTCTGAATTGTCGATTCAGCTGTTTTACACCCTTCTTATTGATCAAGTGTGCAACATTGTTATCCATCCCGGCGTGGACAAAAAGAAACGAGCCACGACGCAACGCGAGTCGCATACGCCGATAGAACCAGCTGAACTCACCATCCTTATGCAGGAACAGGCGCTGCCACTGTAATGCAGCAGCATAGGCACGTCGCACAGATAATCCGGCATCATCACAGTATTCTTCAAACGCAGCCTGTTTCTCGCTGATACGGCGTAACTCCTTGTCAATCATCGATTGCGGCAATATTTCCGCAGCGATAGCGGGAAAATCATCATACCAGCTGTTCGGTGGATACAGTTTTTTCATACAATGTCGCTTGCCCGGGATATGTCTAAGACTGTGCGCATGCGAAAGGTAACTGTCATTGATCTCCTTGAGAAAAGGCACGGCCTTTGCGCCCATACGGATGAAAAAATGCTCACAACCCGGCGCATTATTACCTTCTACGCTGCGCATACCCAGCTTGACACGTATATCATGATTGCCCGCCAGGATATGCAGATTAGCGCCTCGTTTATACAACTTGTTCATCGTTTTCAACAAGGCAAGATTACTTGGCCCCTTATCGAAACAGTCACCACCGATCAGAAAATCTGCGTGTTTACCCTGTTTTGTAAGCTTGAGTTGATGGTGGTGTTTACCCTTTGCCTTGACGCCGCCGGATGCGATCAATGATGCCATCAGGGCATCCGCATCGGCATGCAAATCGCTGATGAAGTAAACAGGCTTGCGTGGCCAGTGCCAGTCGTATTGCTTCACCAGTTCTGTGAGTTGTTCTACAGTCTGTTGATGATTGCGCCGGCGGCGCTGCAGTGAGCGTTTCTTGCCGTGTACCCAGGGTTGTGCCCTGTCAGGTAACTGAATACCTGTATGTTCAATACCGTGATAATGCGGAATCAGCTTCGCGTGCGACATAATCAGTCAAGACCATTCTTGCTGTCACGCTGTTTCCAGTCACCAGCAATATGTTGCCAGTTGCCGTCGGCACAGTATTCAATGAGTACAGGCCGTGCATGAAACATGCTCAGTTTTGCCAGTTGCTCGAAAACGAGCACATCAAGCATATGCGCGGCATGTCGAAATGCAGCGCCGTGGCCAATAAACAGTTTTACTGTATCAACACTAACGCTTTGCTGAAGGTTGTGCATTTGCTGACGAAGGTGTTCAGCAACCCGCTGTCCTGCCTGCATCAGTGATTCAGCACCCTGGTAAGGCAGACAGTAATGACTGTTCGATTTCCAGTCTGATGGCATATCCTGACAACGCGGGTCCTGCTGGCAAATCTGCTCAATTTGTTGAATGGTAAGATTAGCCATGCAACCGACTCCACGCTCGGCGAGCGCATCATAACTATCGATTGCCGCAGACGTGCCCGCATGCCTGGCCAGAACATCAGAAAATATTTCAGCCGTTTGCCACGCACGTAACATGTTGGAACAATCGATACGGTCTGACACCTCGTAGCCAGAATCATTTACCAGGTCGACAAAGGCCTGTGCCTCATTTCGCGCAGTAACTCTGCCCTGTTCTGTTAACGCAAATGGCTGGTGAGCACTAGGCGTATCCTTTAACTGATGATATTCGCTATGGCGAACCAAAGCGGCGATAGTGCGTGCCATGTGCTCAGGAAATCCTGTCAATAATTGCTTCAAGTGATTTTATCATTGGGCGTAATGACGGTTCTTTTACCAGGCCAGCCGCCTCTACCGTTGACATCCATTTTCTGCCACGATGTGACTCCTGCCATTCATTCTGTGGCAGCTGCTCATTGACCTGCATGGCATAGACTTCAACTGTACAGGTAGAACCCCATTTTTCATAATCATACGAACCTATCATCGACTTGCTTACCTCGCCCCTGATACCGGCCTCCTCGTAAGCTTCACATGCAGCCGATTCCTGTGCCGACAAGCCGGGCTCATGAATTCCCTTAGGTACGACCAGGTGATTTCGTTTGCTTGAGCCAATAAGCATAACCTCAAGCTTGTTATTCCTGATGCGATACGGAATGACAGCGGACTGGTGGTAGTAGTAGGCAGGCCGATCCCGCTTTTCCTTGCCATTGGGCGCAGGGAATGGGAACCAGGTCGGTAAATCATCGGGGCGAGTCAGTACTTTTAGCCTGGCACAGCCGTATTCAAGTTTTTTCCAGTTCTCCGGTAGAAGCAGACGCGCCAGCGATGCGGTTGGTAACAGCTTGCCATCCTCTGGCTCTGGAGTCTGTGCTCCCAACAGATATGACAACAGATCTGCGAGTCCGGGATTATGGCCAACCAGCATAATCCGCTTATGTTTCTTCGGACAATCAGACAGTATGCTCAGCAGTGTTTTTACATTTGCTGTGTACAGGCGGTTTTCATTGTTGATTAACGAGGGGTCGGCACCCATGGCCTTGCATAGCTTATGCGCAGAGGTTATTGCGCGCTCGGCAGGAGAGCACAGGATATAATCAGGTCGTATATCTTTCTGCCATAACCAGACACCCATTCGCTGTGCACCTCGCTTACCTTTGTCTGCGAGTGGGCGAGACAGGTCATCACCAATAGCCACACTCGACCTTGCAGCAGCCTTTCCATGCCTGAACACCATAAGCTCATGTGTCACGTTTAATACTCACCCAGCTGTTTACAGTTGATCGACACAATAATCATTTTTCTATCAGCTCTTCGTGACAAAGTTTACCCAGCCGAGTAAAGTCAACACGACCGACCGCCTCGTAGATCTCTACCCGTTTCAGTGCCGCGAGATAGGCTGCCGCATCAGGCATGGCATCATCACTGTTGAAGTTTCCCCGTGTATCTACATAAAAAGGGCCCGAGGGTTTCATGATGGCGCCCAACACATCCGCACGTTCAGACAGATCCACCTTGTGCAGTTGAACCTCTTCGTCGCTATCATGCTGCCAGTTCAATACCAGGAAATATTTCAGTACCGTGTCATGCTGGATGCGTTGGTCGCCATAGAGCTGCTTGATATCAACATCGTATTTGTGCTCCAGCGCCCACAGCGCCTGTTTACCCAGCTGCAATAATTTTTCACGGCTTTCCTCGTCTATGAGGGACTTTAAGCGTGGATTGTTAACGATCGTTCCGGGATTGATTCGAGGCAGTTTGGGTATGCCCACCGCCAGCGTATCGCCATCACGTTTCTTTACCAGCAGCCTGTCATTGGTCACGAAGGCTATCGAGCTGTCTTCCAGCAAGTTCAGCATCAATGTTGACTTGCCACCGCCTGAAAGACCGGCGATGGCGAGGCCGCTACCATTAACCGACAGCGCTGCGGCATGACAC